>JANMEI010000605.1:0-3904 GCA_031376865.1 Acidimicrobiia bacterium
GCCCAGTGCAGCGTGAGTTTGTGTTTGTGGATCCAGCGGTGGTGGAACCGGCACAGCAACACCAAATTGGCGATCTCATGGGTCCCTACGTTTTGACGTTCACGAATATGGTGAACGTCTGACCAGTGTGGTGGCCGATCACATCCCGGATACCGGCAACACCGATCTCGGGCGATCACTGCTTTGCGGTTCCGGGCAGGAATATCTGATGTGGGGGTTCCCACATCGAATGGCACACCGTCACACACCTTGATCGCGGTGATGATTGAGTCGCACATCATCATGTCCCGGGTAAAACTGGAGACGTAGTACTGGTTCGGGGTATGCGCAGTCCCATCAGCCTGGTTCACAATCAGACTGATCTGAGCGCGTTGACCGGCCCCACCAGTCCTTGGCTCTGCCGATAACGATGAGCGGGCGATGTCGCCGAGTGCATCATGGCGACGCTGAGCGAAGGTGCGCTCATCATCATCACAAACCCGTTTCGCCATCGCCGCTTCGATTGCTGCTTCAACGGCTTGCCCGGTTTCAGGATCTAACAGCCCGTTGAGCGCCCACATCCCGTTCAACGTTTGACGGATCTGTAGTCGACGCATGTCTTGCTGGACGTCATCAGTGGTCGGGTCTGAAAGTTCATCGTCACACAACGACACCCACTTATGGATGATCGTCGCGAACCCTGACGCATCCAGATGACATGCCCAGTCCAACAACACCTGCTGATCACGCAACGCCAACCCAACCCGCGGTTGGGTGACCGCAGACGCAATCAACTCCACATGCGATGAGGTGATGTCACCAGCAATGGCTGCTTCATGAAACAAGCCCAACACGTTCAACACTGACATGCGCCGAACCCGATTGTTCCCCTCCGATTTACGAACCCTCGCTTTCTCCGCGAGGAACGCAGACATCGTCGGGTACCCATCATCCACATGACACCCATCAGCCGCGTACCGGGCAACCATATGTGTACAAACCAACTCGGACATATCAACCAACGCCCGCGACGCCACCACATCAGCAGCCGACACCGTTCGATGCGGTAACTCAGACATCAGGCCAGCCAACAACACCCGAACCGCCAGCAGCGTTTCACTGATACCAAGTTCTGTGATTCCCAAATCGACCGTCACCGACATGAAGACACCATACTCCAAAAGCAACGGTAATACGAACACATGTTTGGTATAGATCGGCTATCACTCAAACCGAACCACACCCCAAACCCCCTCGAGCAAGGCCACGAACGCCGGCTAGCGCATCGATCGACCCCGCCCAGCAAACTCTCCTCGACCGTGTTGAAGGTTGCTACGCCTGGCCTATTTCCTTGAGCATCGCTTGATACCAATCCGTGGCCGGATCGAAGTGTTTTCCACCGGCTATCCGCGGAAACTCGATCGCCCGCAGCACGTCACCTTGCTCTTCGTCGTGACCGATGACTCCGCTCACACCGTTCAGCGCACTCGTCACTGCACACTCGACCATCTCACCGATCAGCTGACGATCTTGCTCATTTGATGGAGCGGAACGAGCGAAGTAGCCGGACTTTTGTACCTGTGCCTTTTCGGCTGCCACTAACGATGCGAACTGACTCGAAAACCACGACCCAACGTTGATCTTGTCCAACTTCATGTGGCCAAACGCGTCGCGCTCAATCGTTTCACCCTTCGCTTCCAGCGACGCCACAATGTCGGTAACGCCCGCTCCTTCAGAGACGAACACATTGGCTGTGCCCTTACGATCGATCACCGCACGCAGCCGTTGTGCTTCTGCGGCGATATCGACCTGCATCTCTGGGATGTACACCGCGTCGATGTCGAGCCACGCTCGATCGAACCCCAGCGACGGTGCAACCGCTTTGCCACTCAGACGTTCTCGGTACTTCTGCGCAGTAGCAGCAGTCAACCAACCGCAGTTGCGCCCCATTACTTCGTGGATGATCAACGAACGTGGATTGGCCGATCCCTCGTAAACCAAGTTTTCGAAGAACCGGGCACCTTGCTCGGCCGCCGTCTGTGCGCCAAGCGTCATTCGAATCGGTGCAACGTCGTTGTCGATGGTCTTCGGGAGTCCAACGACTCGAAGCTCGTAGCCGTTGCTGGCGAGATATGCCGCCAGGTCAGCAGCCGTGGTGTTGGTGTCATCGCCACCAATGGTGTGCAAGACGTTGACGCCATCTTTGGTGAGCTGTTCAGCTGCAACATGCAACGGGTCTTGGCCGTCTGTGACCAGCCCACGCTTCACACAATCGGCCTGGTTGGTGAGTTTCACCCGACTGTTGCCCAGCGGCGATCCACCGCACCCATACAAAGCCGATGCTTCGGCCCGACCGGCCGCGCCGATCATGATCGACTCCCCTTTCAGCAAACCGGCATAGCCATCGGTGTAGCCAATCAGTTCAGCATCGCCGGCAACCGCCGAGTAGCGCTCGATAAGACCGCCAACAGCGGTGGACAGGCAAGGGGCAAGGCCCCCAGCGGTGAGCATGGCAATGCGCATCGAAACTCCTCAGTCAGCGTCGATCCCCAAGCTGTATGCCTACAAATCGATTTCAGGCGACAAAGCTACCGTGGCGAGTGGCATCGACTGCGCAGTAGGTGCTTCCTGCGTCGCTCACGCCGCAGTAGGTACTCCCGTGGTCACGAGAACTGAAGTACACGCTGTCACCGACCACAACGGCATTTGGATCGACATTGGCTGAGTCGTACGAATCCTGTGGGACTATTTCCGCCTCATCTTCATCGGTCTCTTCATCGGTCTCTTCATCGTCATCATCGGACCACACCGCCCAAAACACAATGAGCCCGATGTAGGTACCGATAAACAGCGGACTGAGGAGCCGACTCATCACCACTCCCCCCTTCGGGATCATCAGCGCTTGCTTGCCAACAATATTGGCCCTGCTGATTTCCCATGCGTCAGAACCCTCGTTGTTGTCACCCTGCGCCAAGAAGTTTCCATTCGGCAATTGAACCGACAATCGGTGGACGATACGGAACGCACTCGGGTACTTCTCGTCCGGGATTCGGTACACGACGACGTCACCAACGCTGTACTTGTCAGCTGGGCGGGCAATGATCAAATCGCCCGTATGGAACGTTGGCTCCATCGATTTCCCGTTGACGATCGAATACTCCGTCTTGCCACCAAACCGTTGCGGCACACTGAAATACAAAGCAACGAGAAAGAACAGCACTTGTATCGCACGCCATGCGTAACGAGCCCACACCGGGTTGTCGTCCCGATCAAGGTTGCGAAGGATGGAAAGGTTCAGGCTCATGGCGAGTCGATATGAAAATCGTCCAGGCGCGTCGTGACGTCGTTACGAGACCAGAAGCCAAACCGGGTGTTGTCGCCACCGGTGTTCTTGATCGCAATCTCGGCTGCGCCCATGGTGAAGGTGGTGACAACCGCACCATCGACTGACACCGTCACGGTGGAACCGGCCGATTGCACGCGCAACGTTAAGGCTGCAGGGGGAACCCCGGGGACCACCACTGCGCCACTGACGGCAACGTTGCCACCCAGGGCTGATTCGTACTTCCAAAAGCGAACCGTATGTTGACCGGCCAAGTTGCCCGTGCGGTTGTACAACACATAAAGGTTGTCGCCGGTGTCGTCGTTGAAGTCAATACCGATATGAGCGCCGGTGGCGAGGTTCGATAGGCGTGCCTCAGCGGTGGCGTTGAGCACTCCAGAGTTGAGCACCATCCACGATGTCGGCGACGCCGACGTAGTTCGAGCCTGGCCCGTGGTGGCTGCGGTCCAGTTGGCGCTACCTTGCCAGGCGCCACCCGAAGGAGCGATCGAGCCGTTGATGTTTGTCGGGTTTGCGGCGAACGAATCCCATTGCAACACCACCGGCGACCCCGATGGAGTGGTGAGCCCGAACCCGCCGACC
>JANMEI010000658.1:0-2408 GCA_031376865.1 Acidimicrobiia bacterium
GTCGGTGGCAATGACGACGCGAACGTCGAGCCCTCCTCTCGTCCAATCAAAAATGGCACCACCCGCCCCCAACGTTTCGTCGTCTGGATGCGGGGCAATGACGATTATTAGCTCTGCGGTCGGACGTTGGAGCGCCGGAACTCGCGCGAGCAACGGCGCCCAATCCTGCACCGCTAGTTCAGTTTCTGCGCAGTAAGCCACGTTGCTGCGATGGACTTAGCCGACTTCTTGTCATTCACGCTTTGCGCGTTGAGCTGAACAAACTCTGCTTGAGTGAGCTTGGCATTTACTGAGTCCAACGTGGTTTGAGCAACGCTCTCGACATTGCCCGACACCACCGTGGTGATGTTGTCTGGAAAGAACAGTCCATCAGGATCGCTCAACGCAACAAGTTTGTTGGTAGTCAAATTTGGGTGAGCGGTGTAGATGTTCGCTAGTTGAATGTCTCCGTCAACAAGGG
Source organism: Acidimicrobiia bacterium (assembly GCA_031376865.1). GTDB lineage: Bacteria > Actinomycetota > Acidimicrobiia > Acidimicrobiales > JANYDT01 > JANNBN01. Next base: position 461 of record JANMEI010000658.1, read on the forward strand.
CTTTGACGGTGAGCGGGCCGCCACTGTCTTCAACAGCACGAAAACCAGAGGTCGAGATGCCGTACTTTGCTTTCAGTGCCTTCGGCCCGTATGGTCGTGTTTCCAGTTCTGCGTTACCTCCGACCACCATGTCCTCGGTCACCTTTGATAACGACGCAATATCGGTGAGTCCAAATTTGGTGGCGAACGCTTGTGTCACGGTCCATGAGTTTTGATCGGAGGCAGGAGCGGGTTTCAACGCCTTGAGACCCGTTGGGAGCGACGCAACGAGTTGCTGGTACACAACCTCGGGGTTGCCGGTGGTGGCTTTCGGTTCTAATGCTTGCAGCAAGCTGCCGATGTATTCGGGAAACACGTCGATCTTTCCTGAGGTGATTTCGGGAAGGTACACCTCGCGTTGCCCTATTTGAAACTGCCGGTCAACGCTAAAGCCTTTCGCTTCGAGCGCCTGCGCGTACAGCTCAGCAACGATTTCATTGGAGTAGTAGGCCTGGGAGCCAACGACGAGTGGTTTCGTTCCTGCGCTCTCGTTGCTTGAGCCGCACCCGCTGACCGCGAGCAAGAGTCCGACGGTCGCTGCACAAGCAACGTACGTGAAACGGGTTGATTTGATCATGTTCATTCCTGAGGTGAGTGGCCGTGGCGGCCTTGGGGGACGTTGGTTGTTTAGGTTGATTGGTTTGATTGGGTAAGTCGGTTGAGGAGGGACTGGGTGGTGGCGAACCCGACTTCCGATGCAAGCGCGAGGCCAACCACGAGTAGCGAACCAGCCAGCATTTGTGGGTAGTCCCTGACCTTTAGACCAAGGAAGATGAAGCGACCCAACCCGCCGCCGCCCACGTAGTCAGCCAGCGAGGTGGTGGCAATCACCTGAAGCGACGCTGACCGGAGTCCAGTCAACAGCAACGGAAAACCGAGTGGAATTTCGATACGACGAACGATCTGTAGCTCGCTTAAACCGATGGAGCGGGCTGCATCGATGGTGGATCGATCGACCGCTTGAAATCCGGAATATGCGCCGGCTAGCACCGACGGAATTGCCAACACGGTCAAGGCTAGGAATGGGGCTTTCAGGCCAATACCGACGCTGAGGGCAACAATGGTAATCAGCCCCAGTGTGGGCAGCGCACGAATAGCGCTCGTCAGCACGATGACTGCTCGAATTCCTGTGCCGGTATGTCCTATGAAGAACCCGAGCGGAATTGCTGCCACCGAAGCGGTCAGTAAGACACCAAGGGAAATGAGCACATGCTGAAGTGTGCGGGTGTCAATTCCGTTCGGTCCGCCGTAGTGAGATGTCGTCAAAATCCAGCGGAGCGCGTTTGCTACATTCACGTTTTCACCACTGTCCAGGGCATCAGCAGCTTTCCAATGGTGACCAGCACCACGTCGATAGCTGCCGCCATGGCCACCGTCAGGGCTATGCCAGCAGCGATCTCTTCTGGGATGTTTCGCTGCGCCCCATCGGTAAACAGCAAACCAAGGCTCTTGACGCCAAGTACTGCTCCAACGGTGGTGAGGCTGACTGTGCTCACAGCAACAACACGAATACCCGCAAGAAGAACGGGTCCGGCGAGCGGAAGTTGGACTTTCCAGAATCGTGACCACTCAGAAAATCCAATGGCGGTTCCAGCTCGAATGACGTCGTCGTCGACTGAACCCAGGCCATCGGCCGCGGCCCGGGCCATCAGCGCCACACCATAGATGGTAAGCGCAATTACTACATTTATAGGATCTCGAAGACCAGTACCCAAAAGAGCTGGTAGGACGATGAAGAGCGGCAAGGAGGGGATGGCGTACAGCAGCCCCAGCGTTGACAGGAGTGGGCCATGCAGAATACGAAAACGGATGGCGAGCCACCCAATCGGTACGCAGATCAGAAAACTCAACACGATGGGTGGCACCGCAATCCACAGGTGTTGCAGTGTGCGTTCGACGAGCAAACCGG
>JANMEI010000675.1:0-6264 GCA_031376865.1 Acidimicrobiia bacterium
GTCGGAGCTCGAAAAAAGTATGAACGGAACGAAGAAGTTCCCCCAGTTCCCGATGAACGCGAAAATGAACAAGACGATCATTCCGGGTCGCACGAGCGGGAGAAGTACACGCGTGATCACCTGCAGCGTGGAAGCTCCGTCGACGCGAGCGGCTTCTTCGAGGGAGACGGGCACACCGTCGATGAAGTTCTTGGCCAGCCAGATCGCGAACGGCAGTGAAGTGGCCCCCATAAAGACAGCCACCGCGGCGCGAGAGTCGATCAAATTGAGTTCCGCGAACAACCGGTAGGTGGGGATCATGATGGCCAGGATGGGCAGCCCGCTCGTCATGAGGATCAGATACAGGAACGGCATCTTGAACCGCAGTTTGTACCGAGACAATGGGTACGCGCACAAGGTGGCAGCAACAACGGTCACGATCGAAGCGGTGACCGAAAGTAGGACACTATTGAGCAGCGGACGAATGACTTGTTCCCACGAGCCCATACGGTGAAAGTTGTCAAGGCTTGGGTTGCGAGGAATCTCGAATCCCAGTTGCGCGACGCGATTAAACGAGGCGGTGACCATCCAGAGCATCGGCCCGATAAATGCCAACATGATCACGATGAGAGCGGCGTTGGCACCTATACGGGCTTTGTTGCTCTGACGATGACGGTGTTGCACGCTATTCACCCTTTCCCGGCCGCAGCGCGATCACGTATATCAACGACAGAAGTCCACCGAAACCCAGAAGTACAACCGAGATGGCTGTCCCGTACCCGAGCTCGCCGAACTGGAATGCCTGGTGGTACATAAGCATTGGCAGCGTCTCGCTCTCATTGCCTGGGCCTCCACCGGTAAGTACGAATATCATCGTGAACACCGACATCGTCGGCAGCGTGATGAGCATGAGGTTGGTGAAAGCAGTGCGACGTAGCTGTGGCGCCACAACGTGGCGCAGCACGCGTGTGTAACTCGCGCCGTCTATTTCAGCAGCGTCGATCAATTCCTCGGGAATGTCCCCCAGCGCCGCCGAATAGACGAGCATGGAAAACGCTGTGGCCCGCCAGACGTCGGCCAGTATCACTCCGATCATCGGCTGGTTCACCAGCACCTGTTGCTCCGGAAAATGAAAGAACCGAAGCACAACGTTGAGCACCCCGTTCTCGTTGAGAAACGAAGTCCACATAAAACCGGGAACGATCTCGGGGAACACGTAGGCGGCGAGCACGGTGACTCCTACGGAGGTCCGAATCAAACGTCCGCGTTTCTGCATCAGCAGGGCCAAAGCGAGGCCGAGCAGATTCTGGCCGATCAGGGCCGATCCGATCACGAAGATCAAGGTGAGCCAGACCGCTTTCGGGAAATCATCTGACGCGAAGAGCTTGGTGAAATTGTCAAGGCCGACGAACTTGGGTTCTTTGGCCTCGATGCCGGTGAGGCGGGTGTTCGTCAGTGACAGATAGACGGAGTAGCCGATCGGGACGGCTAAAAAGATACCAAGGAGCACAATCGCTGGCCCCATGGGGATCGCCCAGCGCGCGCTCCGGCGAATGAAGCCCTTTCGGACCACATTCGCCGTAGCCGGGGACCTCACTTAGCCGGCGAAGTTCTCTTTGCCGACGACGCCGGGCATCTCAGCGTTGTATTTATCGGCCGCCTCCTGCGGGGTGAGTTGATTGAAGGCGACCTTCTCGACGATGTCGGAAAGCAGCGCCCAGTTCTTGTCGGACTGCTCGGTGCTCGGGATGTACTTGGCGTACTGGAGCATCGAACTGAACTCTGGGATCGTTGGCCGATCGGCATAGGTCGGGTCGGCAGCCACATCGGAACGCACGGCCAGCTGGCCGGACCGCAGCGAGAAGCCAACCGAAATTTCTTTGTTGCTGGCGAACTTGATGAACTCCATTGCGAGTTTGGGGGACTTGGTTCCCTTGACGACAGCGAACCCGCCGCCCTTGTAGCCAATGGTCACCTTGCCACCGGGGTTTTGCGTGGGCATCGTCGCGATGCCGAGACGGTCGCCCCACTCAGGCCATTCGTTGGGTCCACTCTTTACCCACGCGAACGACATCCAGTTGCCGTCGGGCACGAACCCGAGCTGACCATCTTTCATCCATGGGCCGATGAACGACCAGACGTTGGGGCTTAACACGTCGGCCTTTTTGGCGGTCAGACCGTCGGTGTAAAAGCCCTGCATGAACGCCATCGAATCGACGAAGCCCTTGTCGGCTGGCAGCCACTTGTTGGTCTTGAAATCGAAGAGCGAATCACCGGTTCCGTACAGCAATGGGAGGAACGTTTTACCGATGGCATCGATCGCCCCTGACGCCTTGCCGGCATAAAGGTGGGCCGGAATGGCACCAGGCACCTTTGCTTTAATGGTTTCTGCCGCAATGCGGAGATCCTCCCAGGATTGTGGTTCCCATTTTTCGGGAAGGCCAGCTTTGGCGAAGACATCCTTGTTGTACCAAATGCCAATATCGTTCGATGCTTGCGGGATGAAATACGTCTTCCCATCGAAAGCCTTAGCACCCTCACGGATGGCCTCCGGGTACATGGTCGTCCAATCGGTCCAGCTTTCGAGGGCCGAGTCGATGGGCAACAGATAGTCAGCCTTGACATCGGCATCTACGAAGCTCGCAGTCGTCGGGATGATGTCGGGCAGGTCCTTGCCAGATTGAAGGCGTAGCTGCGTCTTGGTTCGGAAAGCATCATCAGCTGCGACCTCTGACTCCAGGTTGATCTTCACACCTGGGTTTGCCGCCTCGAAACCGGCCTTCGCTGCCTGAAGAGTGGCCTCGGGTTCGGGCCAGTCGCCTGTCTTGTTGTAGCTGATCGTCAGTTCCTGCGGTTCGTTCGACGCTGGAGCAGCGGCTTCTGTCACGACGGCTGCCGAGGTTTCGGCGGCTGCTTGCGACGTTTCAGTGGTTGTTTGCTCTTCCGCGACCGGAGCAGTGGTTTCGGCGGCGGGGGCCACCGTGGTGTCGGTCGAGTTCTTGTCGGAGCCGCAGGAAACGAGGCCGAGTAGTGCAATGAGCGGTACAACCGCTCGAAAACGAATCGATGATCGATGCATTATTGGTTCCCCCCGGAATATGTACTGCGTCATGCTGTCTGCCAGACGCTTTGCCGAGTATGGCAGTGAAGGGCCAATATTGATAGAGCAAATATCTCGTGGCCTACATTAGGTTCGCTTGTCGGCCGACGTCTCAAAACGCTGGGGTTGGCGAGATAGTCCCAATACGCCTTCTTTACCCTATACATGCATACTAATTTAGTACGTATACACAGTAATATTTTCGGCAACATTCGCCCGCTGATTTCTGCTGCGAGTTCACTTAACTCTTGGGTGTTGCGAATATGGGCTCGCGCCATACTGCGGATCTGACAGGCTGAGAGGTATGAGTGATGATCTCGCCCCAGAACCTATCGGGATACAGATAAACGCTCATCTGCGGATACCCGACACCGAACTGACGTGGCGTTACTCAGCAAGCGGTGGACCGGGCGGCCAACATGCCAACACCGCCAACACGAAAGTGGAGCTGGTCTTCGACGTGGCCAACTCTCCCACGCTTACTGAACATCAACGAACGCAGATCCAAACAAAGCTCGGCGACGAGATTCGAGTCGTGGTGACCAGCGAGCGCTCGCAACATCGCAACCGGACCATTGCTCGCAAGCGATTCCGACAGCAATTGGTTACGGCGTTGCATGTCCCACGAATTAGACGAGCAACCAAACCAAGCAAAGGTGCAATTGAGCGGCGACTGCAAAACAAATCAAAAGCCAGCGACCGTAAACAACAACGCCGTTCCAACTGGGAGTAACGAGCGTTAGGGCTTATCGGCCGGTGGTGCTCCAATGCCAGGGCTCCGACGGGAGGTTGTAAAACCCGTATTTTGCTGCGTTCGCACGCAGCCAACGGTAGCCACTCGTGTTGCGACGCAACGCCCGTCCACCTTGCGTGAAGTCGATAGCGAGACCGCGTTCGTGCTGGCTGCGACCAGGCTTCGCCGTGGGCGGACGGCAACTGCTCGAAGGCATCTGGTAGACCGCGTAGCTGCTGGTACCGCAGTTGCGGCGCCGGACTGCCAACTGGCCAGCAGAGCTTCGATATCCCCCGCCGCTCAAGATGACCCCATCTCGCGCTGCCGCTGCCAACAGCGCAGCCAACTTGCCACGGATCGAAGCAGCAACGACGATTCCATTCGTTGAGCCGGTTGGAATGTCGGGAAGCCGAGCGCCGCCGGTGCCGGCAGACCTGACACCGTTTCGCCTGGCGATAGCGAGTTGCCGTTCGTATGCAGCAGTTTGTGACGCAACCTGTTTTGACACGATGGCATCGATGCTCTTCAGATTTTCGGCCTCGGACAAATAGTGGTCGAGTTGATCTTCAACCAGCTCAGCGTATTTCGAAGTGCGGGCTTGCGAGGCCTTTAGAGAAGCCAACTTCTTGGCCGCAGCTGCCTTGCGAGCTTTTCGTTTTTCTTCTGCGCGCTTAGCACGTGCAAGGGCAAGGCGGTTGTCTTCTTCAAACGCTTGCAACTCATCGAGGGTATCGGCTCGCCCACGGTTACCAAGCTCTTGATACACCGAGGCTTGCGATGCTTCAGTGAGATCTCGGTTGTTGAGCATTGAGTTGAGCCGACGAACCTGCGGCTGAACATATGCGTCCACAGCAGCTTGCTGGCGCACGTTGCTGAGCGAATCAATTGCTTTTGCCGTTTCCGATGCCTGCGCTTTCGCTTCAGCCACTTCGACCTCAGCATCAGCAACCTGCCGCTTTGCCGCGCCGAGCGCAGCGTTTTGATCTTTGACATCGTCGGTTAGTGCTGCAAGCGTGGCAGCAGTTTCTTTGTCTGCCGTTTTGAGGTTGGTGACTTTGCGAGCGGCTTCGATCCGCTGCTTGCGAACTTTCGCTTGTTTGGCTCGGTTCGTTGACAACGAAGCGATTGCTGGCTTTTTCGACGAGCCCTTTTTGCCGGTCGATTTGCCGCTCGATTTGGTCGATTTACTGGGCTTTTTTTCTTTCGACGCTGCCCCTGCTCCGGGAGCCGACGCCACACCAACCCAGGCAACCATCAAACAGCTCAAGAGCAACCCAACCCCTCGCCGGGCGCGTGGGACAAACCAGCCTGGTATCGGCGTCTCTTTGCCCTCGATGGGGCCACGGAAGGAGCGTTGATCGTTCATGGGACGGACCACTTCACCACCGGCCAGCAACACCGTTGCCCACAACCACTGATGCACTACTTCGTCATCGTAGCTTGGGGACCGTCTGTACACAGACCATCAACCGAACAAGACAAATCGCCCCCAGTTCGAAGAATGAGGAAAATCACTTACAGCAAACTCTCCGGATTCCGGCTCGATCGGCGAGTATCCTTGAACACAGGGCCTTTGTGCTCCACGTCCTCGTAGCTCAATGGATAGAGCACTCGCCTTCTAAGCGAATGGTTGCTGGTTCGAGTCCAGCCGGGGGCGCCAATCAAACTCGCAGGTCAACAACTATGCGGACGAACTTCCACTCCGTGAATGCAACTGGCAGTTACATGCCAGGTGGTTTTGCCCTAGGCTGATCGAATGACGGATCAGCGCCTCTCCAACACCGGATTCCCCCCGGAATCTTCGCCCGCCGACGAACAAGACCACGACAGTCGGCAGTTGATGCCTCACCATCTCGACTCGCTTCTCGATCGGGCCGAAGCAAGTGCCGCTCCCGACGCGCTGGCAACAGTGACGGAATCACCTGCCGCTAGCCCACTCGGCCAAATCACCCGGTTCATCGCGAGAAGCGGCAAACGTATCGCCGTCGCTATCGTCGGTGGAGCCGTCCTGCTGGCGGGTGTGGCCATGCTGGTTCTTCCCGGTCCGGCAATTGTGGTCATTCCCGCCGGTCTTGCCATTTTGGCCACTGAGTTCGCCTGGGCCCGGACCGCGCTCGATCGCGCAAAGGCCAAAGCAGACCAGGCCAAACAGCTCGCCATGGGTGGAGACAGAAATCGAAATCGATTTCTCGCTGCCGCCGCAGTGTGTTGTGCTTTAGTCGCTGCCGCCGTCGCCTGGTCGGTGATTCGCCGATAAGGAGTCGACCCAACTCCTACCGACGTTTACCGATCATTCACCCTTGAGCGGGCAATCCTCGTAACATCTCGCCATGGCTCAATCTGCTTCCAACCCAGCGCGTCCCGCTGAAACTCCCCGCACCATCGCTGTTACCGGAGCAACCGGGCTGATTGGAACCGCGCTCTGCGCCCATCTTCGATCGCAGGGGCACAC
>JANMEI010000688.1:0-2355 GCA_031376865.1 Acidimicrobiia bacterium
CAAGTCGTCGAACGACACCAGCGCATCAGAAACAGCGGTGTTCTTTTCGCCAACGATCAGCAACTACAAAGAGGTGTTGGTTGAAAATGATTTCGGCTCCTTCGCCAAGAACTCTGCAGTCGTCGCAATTGGATCCACTGCACTCGGGTTACTGATTGGGATTCCTGCCGCGTTTGCAATCGCGAAACTTCGCGTTCGTCGCCTGGCCACCATCATCTTGGCCGGTCGGGTTGCTCCAGGCATCACGTTCTTGATTCCCTGGTTTGTCATCTTCAGTCGACTGGGGTGGACCGACACCTACGGCGTGCTGATCGTTGCGCACCTGCTCCACAATCTTCCCTTGATGGTGTTCCTACTCATTGGCTTCTTTGAAGAAGTACCCGACGAGTTACTCGAGTCGTCGCGGGTAGACGGAGCCTCTACCGTGCGTACCATTCGCAGCATCGCGATGCCTGTTGCCCGAGGCGGTATCGCCGCCACCGCAATCCTTGGCTTCATCTTTAGTTGGAACCATTTCATGTTCAGCATTGTGCTGTCGGGCAACGACACCCGAACGTTGCCCGTTGCGGTGTTCAACTTCATGTCGTACGGATCAGTCAATTGGGGCGGCATCACCGCTGCAGCCATGACGATGGCCCTACCTGCGATGATCGTGACGTTGTTTGCGCAAAAACACATCGTGCATGGCCTTGCGTCTGGCGCCGTGAAGGGATAGCGCCAAAGCAGACTGCGCTCAGTTCGAAGAGCGGATCGTTGCCCCGACTACCGCTTCGACGAGCGCATCAAGCGAGCCATAATCGGTGACCAGCGAGCGAGCGTAGTTGGAAGCACCCAATTGAATCGGGTCGTCGAAGCCATCGCCGAAGGTGTCATCAGCAACTCGCAAATGCGCTTCCATGGCCGCTGAAGCAGCGGCCCGATCGGAGGCGCGAATTGCATCTAAGCATTCCCAGTGCAACGGGTGGCTGCGTTCCGCTGTGCGACCGTCGCCGATGGACCGCATCATCAGCTGGACCATCAACGGGGCGATTGATGCCAACATCGCTTCGAGCACGGGGTTGTTGCTGGCTCTTGCCACACTCAGGTGGAATGCGAGGTCTAACCGACTGCGCTCAACCGGATCACGGGTAGACCCCACTCGTTCCAATAGCGCGGTGAGCAGTTCGATCTGTTCGGGTGTTGCACGTTCAGCGGCGAGGCCGGCGGTTTGGGACTCGAGCGAGACGCGTGCTTCAACGACTTGACGAGCCGTTGCGTGCCGAGCCAAGTGAACGGAGTCGAGTGGACCGAACCGTCCTCCTCGGTGCACATACGTTCCTCGACCAGGCGACGTCTCGACCAAACCTCGTGAAGCCAAACTACGGATGGCTTCACGCACCAGCGGACGACCGACCCCGTATTCCGTGGACAGGTTCCGCTCGCTCGGTAGTGCAGCGCCTGTTGGAAGACGCCCCGACAAGATTTCTTTCTCCAGCAGATCGACCAGTTGGTCAACGCTCAGGCGGTTGGGAATAGTCACCCCATGAAACTATCGCTTCGCGTTGGTGTCGCTGTGCTGAACTCGCTGTGCTGAACTGACGCGTGCCCGAATTGCTCCCTACTCAGATTCTTCGCTCGCCGTTGTCGTCCGGTCTTGGTTCACAAGTCATTGACATCGTTCGAGGGCAGGGTTTCTGTGTCATTGAGTCTGCCCCGGTGTCACTCGATGCAGTCGGCATTGCTCGACGGACTGATGAGCTGCATCGATTTGGCATCTCGTTAGGAACTCCGCTTGTTCAATCACCCCGACGCGAAATGGTCGAAGACGTGAAGGACTATTCCGACGTCGAGTCAGCCGATGACCGCGGCTATCGCCGGCGTTGAACACACTGCTGAGTTCAGCTCAGGTGGCCGCTTTGGATTTGTTCGAAGCCTGTTCGCTCTTGGACGAGCTCACCATCAGGTTTGTTCTGCAGCCTAGGCAAACGATGGTGCTGCACAATCGGTCGATACTTCATGCACGTACGAATTACGAAGACTGGCCAGAGATGCATCGACGGCGACATCTGCTGCGAATGTGGATTGACGCACCCGACATGCTGCAGGTTCACCCGGCACACGAACTTGGTGACTTCTTTGCGCCCCGCAACCGCGCGTAGTCCGCTCACATTGCGTCTTCCATGACCTACCATGGCGGCGACGGGAAGTGGCCCGAACGACGGAAACTTGGTAGCCATGAACAACTTGACGATGTCCATCACACGAGCACGGAAAATTTTGCTCATTTCAGCGGTCACAATTGTGTTTGCGGCGGGCAGCTCAGTTGCGAAACCGAAGACGACGAAGCCAAAGAAGAAGCCTCGTGTGACCACGACT
>JANMEI010000720.1:0-1839 GCA_031376865.1 Acidimicrobiia bacterium
CGTCGGCGAGCCGCTCCTCAGCATCGCCGGTAAGACTGTGTTCTTCACCGCCCAACACCCCGGTAGATATGAGCTGCATCGCTACACGATCGGCAGCACTGAGGTGCAGACACTCTTAGAACAACCACAACCAATTTCGCAAGAGGTCATTGAGGAGCTCATCAAGCTCGATGCACCAGAGACGATGCCCCCGACTACGCCAACAACCTTGCCACCCAAACTGCCAACGACCCTGCCAACGACCCTCACAACGAACCTGCCTGTGAATCAAGCGCCGAATCTGAGGAACATCGAGTTACCGGATGACTTTCAGGTGCTCACGTGAGGTGGTTTCACTGGTGGCCGGTCGGCTATCGATGAAGATCATTTATTTCACGTCGAAGGGAACAACCTCGCTGATGATTGACGGGTCATGACACGCCTTGGCAAACGCTGAGAGGCGTTGATCTATGTCACGCTGCAAGAACTTGATCCCAATCCAACGCGAGATCGGTTGCAACCACTTTGGGCGACATACGAAGTTATACCGCCGCGTTGCTTTGGTTGACGTTGACGACTCGGCGCTGAAGTCCGTCCACTGCGTTTACCGCTCTACGCGTTGATAGTGACCTCTTGAGTTGAGATCCGGCAATTGTTTCCAAAAAGTTGTTCATCCAGATCGGTAACCGTCTCGGAGACACTTCGGAACAAGCGTTTCCCTCGTTGCCCAACCCCCTAGGAGCAAACATGAAAGCACTTACCCGTCGCAAATTTGCGGCGATTGGATTGGCGTGCGTCACCACATTCGGTGGCCTATTCGCAGCCGGTTCAGCCCAAGCCTCTGACGACATCGAATCTGCCGAGCAGTCTCAGCAGACTGCCGCTGGAAAGAATGTTGTCGCCAAACTTGCCCGAGCTGGCAACTTCACCACATTGATTACCGCAGTACAGGCTGCGGGCCTTGCTGACACGCTGGCAAACACCGGCAACATCACCGTGTTTGCACCAACCGATGCAGCCTTCGCAAAGATCCCACCAGCAGATCTGCAGGCCATCATTGCTGACAAAGCTAAATTGAAAGATCTGCTTACTTACCATGTGTCTGGTCAGCGGGTAAGCGAGCGAGGTCTCGCGCGTCGTGGAAAGATCTCAACGCTGTTTGGTGCCGACATAGCGGTCACTGGCTCACCTGAGGATCTTGTACTCAACGGAAACGTCGGCCTGACCCTTGGTGACATCAAAGCCACGAACGGCATCATCCATCAGATCGACACCGTTCTGACGGTACCTGCGAAGCCAAAGGACATCGTTGACACGGCTGCTGCTGCGGGATCATTCAAGACCTTGATTGGTGCAGTGCAGGCAGCAGGACTCGAGTCCACTCTACGGACCACCCAGAACCTCACGGTGTATGCGCCGACCGATGCTGCGTTTGCCAAGATTCCACCGGCAGCGTTGCAAGCAATCGTGTCAGACAAGAAGTTGCTGACCTCGATCCTCACGTATCACGTGTCGCCACGATCCATAACTGCCCAACAGTTCATCGAGAACGCACCCGGCCGCGTACGAACCCTTCAGGGGGAGCGGATTCGTTTCGCAGTCGTCGGTGGCAGATTGATCTTGAACGACAACGTCGCAGTAACGGTTACTGACATCAAGGCCAGCAACGGCATCATCCACGTGATCGACACGGTCCTGATTCCGCCATCGATTGCAAACACACCACCGACCACGGTGGCTCCAACCACTGCTGCGCCCACAACCGCAGCACCGACGACCATGAAGCCGACCACGGTGCCGCCGACGACCGTGAAGCCAACGACGTTGCCACCGACCACTGCAGGACCAACCACGGTCGCT
>JANMEI010000730.1:0-5239 GCA_031376865.1 Acidimicrobiia bacterium
AGCAGCTGCGCGTTGACGCGGGTGAGTAGCGCGATGTTGGATGCAGGTACTCCTTCGGCAATCCAACTTTGCACCTGATCAACCACACCGCGGATGAGTTGTTCGGTGCCCGCCTTGGTGACTTCGAAGGAACGAATGTCGGTTGATGCATCGGGTCCGGGGCGAATCTCTTTGGCGATACGAACCTGGTTGTAGCCCAGCATGGTGCGTGCCGCAGAGACAATTGGTTCGGCGCATCGATAATTGACCTCCAACGCGTACGGCGTTGCGCCCGGGAACAGCAGATCGAACTCCAACAGAAATTGCGGATCGGCGCCGGCGTGGCCGTAGATGACTTGATCGTCGTCGCCAACACCGAAGCAATCGAGCTCGGGCAGTGACAGCAACCGCAGCATCAACACGTGCGCCGGGGTGAGGTCTTGGAACTCGTCGACCAGTAGGTGTCGACACGCCCGCTGTGCTTCGGTGCGGAACGCTCCATTGGCCAGTAGCACTTCGATGGTGCGATAGATCTGTTCGTCGAAGTCCAACGCGCCACGGTCTTTCAACAGTTCGCGGTAGCGAGGAAATAGCGCACCGAATCCGGGGATGTCGTCACGTTCGGCCTCGACGGCATCGGGGTCACGTAACGCCATTCGGGTCAGTGAGAGCGCTTCAAGGTAGGGGGCTAACGGATCGGTGTTGGAACGCCGCCGTGATACGGGGATCTCGACGAGGCCTTCCACGATGCGGCGCACTTCACGTTCATCGAGCACGGTCAAGCGACCTAACGCATCGTTCAGGAGAGATTGACCGTATGCATTCAGGGTTCTGACGTGCGGACGAAAATCAACGCATCGTGATTCCATTTCGGCACGAGCCTTGACGTTGTAAGCAACGGCGATGGTTGCTTCGCGTTCGTATGCGCGCTGGACATGCAGGACACGCAGGCGTTCAGTAAGTACGCGTGTTTTCCCGGAGCCAGCCGGAGCGATAATGCGCGCCGGGCCGCCACCGTGGGCAACCGCAGCGAGTTGATCGGCGGCCAACTCGGCTGTTGGCGCAAGCGCGGGCGGCACGACGGTTAAACGATTCAGGTCAACGGATTCGCGGTGGACAATTAGCCCAAGTTCGGGTGGCAGTAAATCGCGCAGGCCACCATCGACCCAGGCGGGACGACCATCGGGCAACAGAATGTCACCATCGTCGGTGGCGCAGGGCGTGGCGCCCAGACGTTCGGCTTTGCGGGTCCACCACCACACGGGTTTGTCGGTTCGGGCATCGACGTTGTTGGCCCAGACCAGAAAGTGCAGCCGGTCAAGAAGTGGTTCGAAGCGAGCTCCCGCCTCCCACGGTTCGACCAGGAATGCACGGGGTTCGCGAAACGTCGCAGGGTCGACCAGGAGTCGAACCACTATGGGCGTGCGAGTGATCCATGCTTGGTGCAGGTGGGTGACGACGGCCCGGGGTGAGCGAACCGCTTCGGCATCGATATCAACCACTGCAGCATCGGCCCACGCTGGCGGGATGGTGCCATCGCCAAGAACAATGACCCCTCGTCCGAGGGCAGCAGGGGTCGAAAACGGCATCCCAAGATGTTAGCGGACTGCAGCGAACGCTCGTTCGGCTGTTACCCGCGCTTGCGCTAACGGCGTTTGTCATCGGTGCTGGATCGCACCTTGACGGAAATGTCGCCAAAAGCCACGGTGGTGGCTATGCGGATGACGGGCATCCCGGGTAACGGTTCATCGTCGTCGGCATCGTGGGACCGGCTGCCAAAGAGCACGAGGCCCTCGACTTCGACATCGCTGCCGGGCGGCACGATGATTTGCAGGCTGCCAAACATCACCAAACCGGTGATCACTAATTCGTCGGCGGTGAGGGTGGCATCGCGTAGATCGATGGTTGCTCCGCCGAAGAGTGCGAGCACCGACACGCTGCGACCGGCGCGCCATTTTCCCCGCAATTTCGCTTCACCGAAGATCGAAAACATGTTTCGCGATCGAGCGGCGTCCCAGGACTGATCAACCTTAACCCCGGTTGGCCGGTCAGCACCTTGCCAGTGCGCCTGTGCTGACGGCTGCGGGGCACCCGCGGGCAGCGGCATCATGACCGGATCACTCAGCGCCGGCAAACCATCCACAGCACTCAAAATCTCTTGTGCGGTGGCACCTACAAGTACACGTTCGACCCGCACGCCGTACTCCTCGAGGGTCAGATCGCCATCATGAATATGGCGGCGCAGATAGGCCAGCGCTTCATCACGACGCGGCTGTAGATCGACCGTCGAACCCGGGCCTGTGGAACGCCCCGGTTCTGGCATCTGCTGATAGGCGCCGGAATCCATAGGGTTCATACTGCCACCCATGACGTGCCAAGTGATCGCCTTGCCCGAGACGCACGGGACTAGAGCGGCACGGGCTACCCACCGAGGTACTCGCAGATTGGTGATGCGCCACCTGTTGGAGCTTTCGCCACCTGTTGACGCGTTTGCGCCAACTGTTAGAGCTCAGTCACTGCTATGGCTGACGCAGCAGGGTTGGGTGGCGTCCCAAACCTGACTTCCAAGATCTGAGAATATAAACCCTCTGAATGGCCCTATACAGCAGGGACTTTCCAGAACGACTGCTTGCGTTGCTCCCGCAATCGTCAAGGAGACCCAAGAGAATCAAACCGGACCTAGACGACCGAGCGCTTGGGGAACGACAGCATGGGCTACCCCGGCCCCGTGTTGCCATCTCACAACGCCAACAGGTGGCGGAAGGCTCCGACAGGTGGCGAAAGCTCCGACAGGTGGCGGTGAACAGATTCACAGACATGGGCGCCCTCGCAATGGCTGACTAGTGAGGCGTTCGCCGGGCAACGCCGTCGTCAACCGCTGCCTTGGCTACGGCTTCCGCGACCGCTTCCGATACCCGCCGATTGAACACGCTCGGAATGATGTATTCGGCCCCCAACTCCTCATCGGTAATGACCGATGCGATAGCCCGTGCAGCAGCAAGTTTCATGCCTTCCGTGATCTCTGACGCTCGTACATCAAGCGCTCCGCGGAACACCCCAGGGAACGCCAGCACATTATTGATCTGGTTCGGGTAATCACTACGGCCGGTCGCCAGCACGGCAACTCGATCCGCAATCAACTCCGGCGACACTTCAGGGGTCGGGTTAGCCAGTGTAAATACGATTCGATCAGCAGCCATCGAGTCGATCGCGTCTACCGGGATAGCGCCGGGCACCGACAACCCAATCACCACATTGGCACCAACCAATGCGGTTCGCACGTCGCCGCGCAGCCCTCGCGGGTTGGTTCGCTGAGCGTAGTCAGCCCTCGACTCGTCAAGATGATCGCGACCGACATGCACAATCCCGAACTCGTCAACACCAACGAGGTCAGTGACACCATGCGCCAGAATGATATTGCTCACAGCGGTACCGGCAGCACCGACGCCAACAACTACAACACGAAGATCTTCTGCACGCTTATTAACGACTCGGATCGCGTTGACCAGCGCAGCCAACACCACAATCGCGGTGCCGTGTTGGTCATCGTGAAACACCGGAATGTCCAATTCAGCACGAAGCCGGCGCTCAATCTCGAAACACCTTGGTGCTGAGATATCTTCCAGATTGATGCCACCAAAGCCTGGCGCTATCGCCTTGACCACACGGACGATCTCGTCGGGGTCGGTAGTATCCAGACAGATCGGCCAAGCGTCAACGTTGGCGAACTCTTTGAACAGCATCGCCTTGCCTTCCATCACTGGCATTGCCGCGTGCGGGCCAAGGTTGCCGAGCCCCAACACGGCCGTACCGTCGGTGACCACTGCAACGGTGTTGCGTTTGATCGTTAGTGTCCATGCTTTCGCAGGATCCTCGGCAATAGCGGTGCAAATTCGGCCAACGCCTGGCGTATAGGCCATTGATAGATCGTCACGCGTCTTGATGGCTACCTTCGGCGCGATAGCGATCTTGCCACCAAGGTGCATACGAAAAGTACGGTCTGACACACTACGGACAACGACGCCGGGAAGTTGTCGCACTGCCTCGGCAATATCATCGGCTTGGGCTTCGTCGCTGCACGCAACCGTCACGTCGCGGGTGACGTAATCCTTGACGGTCCTCACCAGGTCGATAGCTCCCAAGTCGCCGCCGTGCTCTCCGATCACGGTCGCTACCTGAGCGAACGAGCCGGGCCGTTGCGGGATGTCGACGCGCAGAGTGATCGAATACGAAGCGTTGGGATGAGACATACTGCCCACGAGGGTACGCTGATTTGCATGACAGTGGTTGACTCCATCTCGAACAACATCAGCCGGGCTCCCTACATCTGTATTGCCATCGTGCTGATTGTGTTTGGACTGACGAAAGCAACGGTCTACCCCCGGGTGGCTAGTCGAGTACTCATTGCTGGAGTCATCGAACTGGTCACCACCGTGCTATCGGCGGCCGCCCAGGAGTTTTTCTACAGGAGCAGCTTTCGCGGCCCCGAGCAGTACGGGTTGTTCAACCTGTTCATCTCGTTGGTTGGCCTTGCCGGCTATGCGATTTTGCTGTCAGCGGTGTTTCTCGATCGCAACCCCCAACCCGGTTACCCACAACCTGGATACCCCCAACCCGGTTACCCCCAGCAGGGTTACCCACAAGCCGGCTTTCCACAAGCCGGTTACCCGCAAGCCGGATACACACACCCGGGTCCTACCGAGCCGCCCGCAGCCACGCAATGGCCTGGTCAGCCACCGCAGTAAGCGATTTGTACGCGCGCACATCATCGGGCATCGTTTGCAACGTTGAGGCCAGATGTTCGCGATCTGCTTGCTGCCCAAACGCCTCGCTCAGATCGCGCACATAAGTACGGATCGTGAACAAAATGGCCCCGGTGTCGGGCAACCGTCGTAAGGTTTGACGCTCGACGCGCAGCGATAGTTGCTCCGGAGGAACCGCTTCACCATCAGACACCCCGTGACCGGTTGGTTGAAACAACGCGGGATCGTCGACCAAGCTCCAGTTCAACCGCCAAATGGGTCGATCAACCGTGAGTCGCCCCAACAGATCATCGGTGGCACGACCAATATCTGACGCGTAACGAGCGACCGGCTGATGAATTGCCATCATCGGCTTCCCAATTTTCTCGCTCAACCGCCAACGACCCGGGAAACACAACGACGCTGCCCCCAACACCAACTCGCCTTCATGTTCGATCATCAGACACAGATCTTCCTGAACACGCCGACCCAAAGCGTGATCGTGGGCCGCAAGTTCG
>JANMEI010000771.1:0-3373 GCA_031376865.1 Acidimicrobiia bacterium
TCCATAGTGGCGAACGCTGGGACCTGCACGAAGTTGAAGTAGTACAGGATGCCGATCCATGCCACGCCGAAGACGACGTGCCACCAGCGGAGGATCCAATGGAATCCTGCTTTGGTAAAGAGTTCTGCAGCTGCGATGAGCATGTTGTGGTGGGTCCTTTGTGGTGGTGGACGTCGTACGGGTTCGGAATTGTGAGAATTCCGTTAGAACGAACGTAGCAAAGGAATCGGCACCGGACCGAGTTACCCGATGGACTGGGTAGGACTACAGCGTGTCGAGGATCATTTCGACGTCAGCGACGGTCGTGCGAGGGCTGATGAAACAGAAGCGCAGCACCGGTTCGCCCTGCCAACTACTGGGAACGACGAACCCGGTGCCGTTAGCCAGCAGCTGATCGGACCAGGTGTTTAGATCCTCAGATGACCACCCGGGGCGACGGAACATGACGACCGATAACTCGGGCTCCATCACTAACTCCAAACGAGGATGGGCATCGATGAGGCGAGCGGTGATCTGAGTGAGCTGTAGCGAAGCCTCGACTGCATCGCGATATGCGTCCGATCCGTGGGTGGCGAGCGAGAACCAAAACGGAAGCCCACGTGCTCGGCGAGTGAGATGCACGGCGTAGTCGCTTGGATTCCAGTCGTTGTCGTCTTGCAACACATCAAGATACGACGCCGATTGTGTGTGAGCGGCTTTGGCCAGCCCCGGGTTTCGATACAGCAGCGCACAACTATCGAATGGTGCAAACAACCACTTATGCGGATCAACGATGAACGAATCGGCCCGTTCGATGCCGTTGAACAACTTCCGCACGGAAGGGGCCGCCAGTGCAGCGCCGCCATATGCGCCGTCGACGTGCATCCACAGTTGCGCAGCCCTGGTGACTTCGGCGATTCCGGCTAGGTCATCGACGATGCCAACGTTGGTGGTGCCACCCGTTGCTGCAACAGCAAACACGACGCCGTTTGGTGTGGCGGGTTGGTCTGCGGCAAACCCCGCAGTGCGATCAACATCGCCAACAGCAATGCCCTGTGCTCGGGCTTCGTCGATAGCTGCCTGCAGCGCTTCGCCAGTCATGCGGCCACGATGATCAGTACGTACACCTAGTATTTCAGCGTTCATCACCCGTGCTGCAGATCGGACACTGGAGTGCACATCGGTGGTGGCAGCAACGAACCACCGGCCGCTGCGGGTTCCCCATTTGGCCATTGCTGTTTCGCGTGCGGCGACTAACGCGCTGAGGTTTCCTTGTGTGCCACCGCTGACGAACACGCCGCCAGCGTCGGGACCAAGGCCGGCAAGGTCGGCCACCCAGCGCAACGCGTGATTCTCTGCCCACACCGCGCCGGAGCCTTCCATCCAGGATCCGCCGTAGATGGAACTTGCTGCCAACACCAGGTCGAACAACACCGACGCCTCGGTGGGTGCCGTCGGCACGAACGACAACGCACGCGGATGATCTTGGCTGATGGAAGCGGGGGCCAGGTTTTCGCAGAACAACTGCAACGCCTCGATGCCGCCCATACCTTGCGCGGTGATTGTTGGTCCGTACGCATTCAGTTCATCGAGCGACTTGGTTCCATCAAGTGGTGGCGGGTCCATGCGGATGCGTTCCAGCGCATACTGCACAGCGGCCTGAGCCAAACCTTCCATGCTGGGATCGAACCGATGCATCCGCGCAGCATCGTTCGGTGCCGCAGTGTTATTCGATGCGGCGTTGGTTACAGAACCTGTTGAATCGGGCACGCCCAACCCTACAGGCGAGTTGTGCCTTTCCAGGCTGCTACTGGTTCTTCCATTCGGGATGGCGTTTCTCGAGAAACGACGTGATGCCTTCTTGACCGTCATGTGATGCTGCGTTGGCAGCCATGACTTCCACGGCGTATGCGTACGCCTTGGGTTGATCAAGGTCAACCTGAGAATAATAAGCAGACTTACCAACGGATTTTGCGAACGCTGAGCCGCGTGTCGCACGACGAATCAAGTCATCAACTGCAGCGTCCAATTGCTCCGCCGGAACAGCACGGTTGATGAGGCCCCAGTCAGCCGCAGTGGTTGCGTCGATGGGGTCACCGGTGAGCGCCAATTCCATGGCGCGTTTGCGGGACAGATTTCGGGCAACGGCAACGAGGGGAGTGGTGCAGAACAAACCACCTTTGCCACCCGGAAGCGCGAAGCCAGCAGTGTCGGCAGCAATCGCCAGGTCGCATGTTGCAACCAATTGACATCCAGCGGCGGTAGCCAATGCATGCACCTTGGCAATGACGGGTTGCGGTACTTCTTGCACCAGGGTCATCAGGCGTGTACAGAGTTGTAAGAGTGATCGAAGTTCGGCCAAGTTTTTGCCAGCCATGTCGGCAAAGTCATGTCCAGCAGAAAACACCGGACCGTTGGCCGCCAAGACAATGCCGCGTGCATCGGACGCGCCAACGGTTTCGAACGCATCGATCAAAGCCGTCATCATGATCCGTGACAACGCATTGCGTTTCTGCTGATGGTCCAACGTGATGGTGGCGATTCCTGCAGACTCGGCAGTTGTGACGACAGAAGAAGGCTGGCTGGCGTTCATGTGCTGAACCTTACTGCCGACTGAAACCACCGGGCATTGTGATGTGGGGTTACGACAACCTGGCTTTGCATCTTCGCAAACGGTTGCCTAAGGGGCCCGAAATCCTTCAGGGTGATGATGAACGGGCAGCCGTGAACTGTCGATAGGCCGAATATGCCTGAATCGTCAGCACGTCAACCCAACCCCAAGCTGGCTGTCGAAGCCGTTGGACTGCAGAAGAAATTCGGCGAAAAAGTAGCTGTCGAACGGGTTGACCTGCGAGTTGAACGCGGTTCCTTCTTCGGGGTGGTTGGGCCCAACGGCGCCGGCAAAACCACATCCATGCGCATGATCACGTGCCTACTGCGTCCCGACCACGGCTACGCCTACGTTGATGGGCTCGACGTATGGGCCGACCCCACCGCAGCGAAACACCGCTTCGGTGTGCTGCCCGATGACTTGCGCCTATTGGAACGCCTCAGCGGTCTCGAGATGCTTACCTACGTTGGCCTCCTGCGACGCCTGGACCCCAAGGTGGCAAAACGACGCGCTGAAGAATTGCTGGAAGTGTTGGGACTGACCCGAGCTCAACACGAACTGGTCACCGACTACAGCCAAGGAATGCGCAAGAAGATTGGCCTTGGTGCTGCGATGCTCCACGTGCCTGCGGTGCTGTTTCTTGATGAGCCGTTTGAATCGGTTGACCCCGTGTCCTCTCGCATCATTCAAGACGTATTGGCCCGTTATCGCGAAAACGGTGGCACCGTCATCTTTTCGTCGCACGTGATGGAAACCGTTCAGCGTCTTTGCGACAACGTAGCG
>JANMEI010000816.1:0-2509 GCA_031376865.1 Acidimicrobiia bacterium
CGGGTAAGGGCTTCAGGCATAAGGTCTCATGCTAGAAGGCCGCCAACAGGGCAAGGTACCCATTTGGTCCGGTCCACTCGTATGAGTGACGGGCCGCTATCCTCCGTTGGTGGCTCCGAAGCAATTCCCGTTCCTTTCCGATGCATGGATCACGGCGGCTCGCCGCATCCGTGACGAACATCTCGACGAAGCAAACAGCGTTTTGCCGGGCGATGTCTCGGTTCGCATGAACCAGATCATCACCGAAGTCCCGTTCGGCGAAGGCGTTATTGATGCACACATTGATTCGTCTTCTGGAAGTCTGAGTTTGGACCTCGGCCATCTCGAATCGCCCGATGTCACCATCACCGTCGACTATGCGACGGCGAAGGCGCTCTTTGTTGATCAAGACATGGGGCTCGCGATGCAGGCATTCATGTCAGGAAAAATACGGGTCGACGGAGACCTCGGAAAACTGCTCGCATTGCAGGCAGCTGGTTCACAGCAATTGCCTGAAGGGGCAGTGAATCGAGCACAGGAAGTGGCCGATCAATTGAAGGCAATTACGGCCTAACCGTTTCGCCAATTCCCACGTTCAGCGGTCTTTTCTGAGGGGCAGAAAAAAAAGCTCAAGCAGTTCATCAGCAATGACGATGACTTGAGGGACATCAGGAACGGACAACCGTTCCTTCGCCCAAAAGGACCCCGTCATGGCGGCTGAACTCTCCCTCAACGAACGCAATGAATCATCGCCTCTGGCCAGTGCTGTAGGCACTTCCCAGAACGCTTTTCGTTCTGCACCGGTCGAACAAACTGCTCCGTTGAACGTTGCAGTGCTGACCGGGCGTCCCCTGGTTGTTGAATTGATCTTCGAAGGTCTCAACGCTCAGGGCGTTCGAGTCAATCGTTGCGGTCGCAACGAAGAACTCGCCCTTGCGCTCCGAACGGCCGCGAACGGTGGTGTCATCATCATGGATGGTGTCGTCAATTCGGACCTGAACGATCGACTGAACCTCGTGTCTCGCTGCCGTGAACTCGGCGGCGAAGTCTTGGTCGTGATGGTCGACGACAACAGCGTCTCGGCCGGCGAATGGGTAGAAGCTGGAGCAAGCGGCGTGCTGCTCAACACCGCTTCGATGCATGATCTCCACGAAACAGTCAGCCGGCTCAGCCGGCACGAAATCGTGCTTGGCGTGGCCGTACGTGAAGGCATCCTTGCCAAGTTGCGGGCACATCGACAAGCAACCTCAGAACGACAGGCCGCATTTCATCAACTGACTCGCCGTGAAGCACAGGTGCTACGTGAACTTGCAACCGGAGCTAACCCTGAAGAAGTTGCCCGCATCAGCTTCGTGTCCCTGAACACCGTTCGTAGTCAGATTCGTTCGGTGTTGGCCAAACTCGGAGTGAACTCCGTTGTTGCCGCCGTTGCGCTTGCGTACCGTTCAGGTTGGCTTGAAAGCGAACAGTCCCGCACCGGTCGCTGAGCCGAAAGCGGTGAATTAGTCCGCTTGACCCATCGAAGCACCGTGGCTGTCGGTCGAATGACTCATTGAGTTATGACCAGGAATGAGTTCCATCAAAGTTGAGGAACGGATCTTCCCCAGCGTGGTCGACAGTAGGGGTGCCTCCCACCCGACCCCGCACGACACGGATCTCTCCACAAGGACCCAACCATGATCAACCGACTGAGCCAACACACACAGGACACGCTGTTGAGTGCACTTGCATCGTTTCAGGTTGCGCTAATCCAACGTCGAGAAGACGGCGCGACCGCAGTTGAATATGCCCTGATGGTTGGCATCTTGATCGTTGCAATTATTGGAAGTGTGTCGCTGTTTCGTACCCGCATGACCAACATGTTTCAAACGTACGCCAATACCTTGCCGGGTTGAGCGACGTTCGTACAGCTATTACAACCGAATAACTAAATCATTGGGATCGCTCATCTGGAGCGGTCCTGTTGTGCTTTTCAGGCACCGCTGTTCAACGCACAGATCGCTCTAGCAGAAATCTTTCGGAGATTGTGCAATAGCCCTCAAGGCGTAGAGATCTCAGGTCGAAGACTCAACAAGTCAAATTGGTCGGCGCAGGAGCACCCACAACGGGAACCGTCGCACCGCAGTCTTTAGAGGAGCAACCCGTGAACCGCAAGAAGTCCACCGGAATCGTGGCATCAGCAGTACTCGCCGTATTTGGCATGCTGTTGTTGGTCATGTTCGCAAAGGGCCGTGGCGACAGCGCTGCCGCCAAAGCCGAGGCACAAGCTGCACCTGTCGAGGCTCAGAAGTGGGTGTACGTCGCATCTATCGACATTGCAAAGGGCACTCAGGGCGATGCAGTCGAACCACTCGTCGCTCGAGTACAGCGACCCGTCTCGCAGGTTGTAGTCGGCGCCGATGCCGAAGTCGATTTCAAAATCGAAACGATCCGCGGCAAGTTGACTGCGCTTCCTATCTCGAAGAACCAGCAGATCACCAACGCAATGTTTGAATCAACTGAAGCCGCCGCATCAGCAGCGCTTCCTGCC
>JANMEI010000820.1:0-7839 GCA_031376865.1 Acidimicrobiia bacterium
GCGGTTCATCGCTGCCACGAAGCAAGGAATCGTGAAGAGTGTCTTGCTCCCAAATGAAAGTGCGAAGAACCTCGAAGGGTTTGTGGTTGCCGAGACCATCAACTTCGATCTGAATGACGACGAGGGCGAGATCCTCGCGAAACTCGTCGATGAGTGGGATAACACCGCCCGTAAAGCCGGGATTATGGACGCTGAAGCAAAGGTCGGCTATACGCCTTACGAAGTGCTGATTGTCGCCTCGCTCATCGAACGCGAAGCGAAGTTCGACGACGAACGACCCAAAGTGGCACGAGTGATCTACAACCGTCTTAAAGCAAAGATGTACCTGCAACTTGACGCAACCACGGTGTACGACCTGGGCGGCGGCGTCCCCACCGCGGCCGACCTCAAAAACGATGCGCCGTACAACACCTATACCAACAAAGGTCTGACTCCGACGCCGATTGCAACGCCGTCGATCGAGTCAATCAAGGCCGCACTTGCGCCCACCGAAGGGGACTGGATTTACTACGTGGTGACCGAGGCCGATGGGCGAAGTTCGTTCGCTAACTCGTTTGCCGAACACAAACGCAACATCGCGAAGGCCAAGAAGGCTGGCGTGTTGAAGTGAACCCGACCGCGTCGCGGCCACCTGACAATCTCGCAGCAATGATCACCGGATCGACGCAATTGTGCGCGGTTATCGGTGACCCCGTACATCACTCGCTCTCGCCAATCTTGCACAATGCCGCGTTTGCGCACACCAACCACGACACGGTTTACCTTGCGCTTCACGTCCGCGCTGGGGCAGGCCGTCAAGCTATCGAAGCTATGCGAACCTTCAATCTGCTCGGTCTGTCGGTCACCATGCCTCACAAGTTTGCTGTTGCCGAGGCAGTAGACCGATTGACGCCTCAAGCGGCGTCACTTCGTTCGTGTAACACGGTGTTTCGTGACCACGAAGACCCCAATATTTTGTGGGGCGATTCGACCGATGGTGATGGGTTTGTTTCGGGATTACTGGAGCGTCACGGGTCGCGCATCGAGCTCAGCGGAGCGTCCGCTGTCGTGATTGGGGCCGGTGGGGCCGGGCGTGCTGTTGTGGAGGCTCTTGGTCGCGTCGGACTGGCTGACATCGCAGTACTCAATCGTGACAGTGCGAAGGCGGCATCCGCAGCTGCTCTGGCGTCCGTCGGGCGGGTCGGTGTGACAGGCGACCTGGCAGCGGCGCAGCTGGTCGTCAACGCCACCAGCCTGGGCATGGCCGAAGGCGATCCCTTGCCGTGCGATGTCGCACAACTTCAGTCTGGTCAGCTGGTTGCCGATCTGATTTATCACCCAGCACAGACCCGGTTCTTGACCGAGGCTGCTGCTCAGGGTGCACTCACGATGAATGGTCTACCGATGCTCCTCCATCAAGCCGCACTGCAATTTCAACGATGGACCGGCGTGCCCGCGCCGGTTGAGGTGATGAGCGCGGCATTACGTGCCGAGCTGTTTTCCCGTTACGGGTCGGTCAGTGCATGACGATTGTTGATCTCACCTGGAAGTTTGATGTTGTGGGCGCCGTCATCGGGATGATCGTCGGCCTGCTTTGGGCTCCGTGGTCGTCGATGTTGATTGCCCGACCGCCGCTGAAAGATGCGAGCGAAGCGCTTGGTTTGCCGTTTCGTTGTACTGCCTGCCGACACGCACTCGGCCTGGGGCAGGTGCTTCCATTTGTGAGCCGACTGAAACACCGGGGTAAGTGTGCTCACTGCGCGGCTCCCATCCCCAAAGGCGAACTCACCAATGAACTCTTATGCGTGGCGACCGGTGCAGCAGCCGGCGGGCTCGTAGGTATTCATCCCTGGCTCCCAGCCCTGCTGGCACTGTCGCTGGTGCTCGTGCCGATGTCCATCGTCGACTTGGCGACCCGCAAAATCGCTACCCGTTTGGTGTACCCAGCTACTGGCGTTGTACTCGCCTTGCTGATTGGGGCGGCAGCGGCAACGGGCGAGTGGCGCCGGCTAGGTGTCGCCGTGTTGTGTGGAGTGCTCGCCTCGGCGTTTATGTGGGTGCTGTGGTTTGTGTATCCAGGCGGGATGGGCGACGGTGATGCCCGCCTTTCCTTGCTGCTTGGGCTTGGCACCGGCTGGTTTGGCTGGCAGGGCACGTTGTTAGGTATTGGTGCTGGTTTCGTGATTGGATCGATTGTCGGTGTTGGATACGGCATCGCGGTCAAGAAGTACCTCAAGGCTCAGTTGCCGTTCGGCCCGTGGCTTGCCATCGGGGCAGGGCTTCTAATGTGGCTAGCCCCGTAATTCAACGGTCGAGGTTCCGCGATCACCGTAAGTGACCAATGTCAAGACGATTGATTCTGACGAAATGCCATTCTCCTGATGAGTTCCTCACATCTCTGCGCTGAACTGTCGGGTATCTGCTTTACCGGGCGTGAGATCCAACTGATCTCGAGCTTGTACCCTGATCATTTCTGAACCTGAAACCCACACTATGAAACCGCTGCTTCCCCGCACTAACTCACTCGCTCGTCTCACTCACCGATTGGTGGGCATCAGTGTTGCGCTCGTCCTCGGTGGTTCGTCCTTAGGGATCGCTAACTCGGCGTGGGCACAAGACGACCCCGGTGCCGGTGGTATCGATAACGTCGTCAACTCGCCCGAGGCTAAGAACGATCGATCTGGTGCACCGTCAGGCAACAACTTGGTTGCGCTGAAAACCAACGCTGCAACTGACGTGTCAAAGCGACAACGAGTGCTAGACCGGCTCACCGACGATCTTGGAGCGGCTCCGGTCGACTGCGGTCAAAACGGTGTCCTTGCCATTCGAGTTGCTGATACAGGCGTGGTCCTCAACGAAGTTGCAGGGCGAATTGCATCGGCAACAGAAATGAAAGCTGCCAGGTCGGCAGCCTCCGAACTGTTCCCCAAAACTCGGGTGTTTTCACTCGTGCAACCACAGGCCAAGGTGGCGTTGCACTGCGGTGAACTCGCCGAGCAAGTGTTGATCTTGAATGGCCGCATCGTGGCCGCACAGCAGACGCTTGACTTGCTCAAGCCAACGCCCGAAGTAGCTGCGGCAACGGCCCAGATCGCTACGGCGCAGGCTGCTGTAAAGGCAATCCCTAGCCTGGCCCAGGCCAGCGCGTCGGTGGCTGCATTGCTTCCTGACGAGGGCGATGTCACCGTGGCCAACAACAATGCCGCCGCGATCAACACCGCCCGTACGCAGGTCAATCAAGCCGAAGCGGTTGGCGACGCTGCGGTGAAATCGGTCAAGGATCTTGAACGTTCCGTTGAACAGGCTCGCAAAAAGCCAACAGCCACGACGAAGCCCAAGAAAAAGCTGAAGTAACTCAACAACCCGGCCGTTGCTGTCCGGGACTAACCTGGGATTCATGCTTCGTTATCTCACCGCGGGCGAATCTCATGGTCAGGCGCTCACGGTCATCCTTGAGGGGTTGCCAGCTGGTTTGTCGATCACCGTCGAAGAAATTCAAGGCGAACTGTCTCGCCGTCGCCTCGGGTTCGGCCGGGGCCCTCGGCAACGGTTTGAGGTTGACGAAGTCACCATCCTGGGTGGCGTGAGGCACGGACGCACGCTCGGATCGCCCGTCAGCATCCACATCGCCAACACCGAATGGCCAAAGTGGATCGACGAGATGAACCCCGCGCCGGGCTCTACTTCGAAACCTCTCACCCAACCGCGCCCTGGCCATGCCGATCTCACCGGGATGCAGAAGTACGGCTTTGCCGATGCCAGAGACGTGTTGGAACGAGCCAGTGCTCGCGAGACGGCGGCCCGGGTGGCAGCCGGTTGTGTTGCCAAATCGCTCCTCGCCGAAGTAGGGGCCAGCGTGATCAGCCATGTGATTCAAATGGGTTCGATCCGGTCGAAAGCAGTCGATCGTCCATCACCGACTGACTTGTTGCAGGTTGACGATTCCCCGGTCCGATGTTTCGATGCTACGGCCGAGGCTGACATGATCGCCGAAATCAAGGCATGCGCTAAAGAGGGCGACAGCCTCGGTGGCATCGTCGAGGTGCTGGGGTATGGCGTGCCGACCGGGTTAGGTAGCCATGTGCACTGGGATCGCAAACTCGACGCGATGCTGGCCCAAGCATTGATGAGCATTCAAGCGGTCAAAGGTGTCGAAATTGGCGACGGGTTCGAAGTTGCTGGTCGCCGGGGAAGCGCGGCTCACGACCCCATCGTCTGGGATGCAAGCGCGCAAAGGTATCGTCGCGAATCTTCATTGGCGGGTGGCACCGAAGGTGGTATGTCCACAGGCGAATTGCTGGTTGCTCGGGTGGCGATGAAACCGTTAGCCACCCTCAACCGACCAACATTGCCCACGATTGACATGGCAACCAAAGAAACGACGGTGAGCTTCAAAGAACGCACCGACGTCACCGCGGTGCCGGCCATGGGCGTCATCGCTGAAACCATGGTTGCGCTGGTGTTGGCCAATGAGGCGTTGCGCAAGTTCGGTGGCGACTCTGTTGCTGAGTTTGCTCGCAACCACGCTGCTTCGGTTGCCGCTATGGCTGAGCATGATCAAGACGTGTCGGTTGCGCCGTCGGCGTGAGTAGTCCAGCGAGCGCGGCAAGTCCCATGGGCCAGCGCAACAACACTCATCCCGTAGACACCGAGTCTCGTCATATCGCCATTGTTGGAATGATGGCGGTTGGCAAAACAACCGTCGGCAGATTCCTGTCAGTTCGGCTGGGGCGGCCGTTTCTTGATCTTGATCAATTGATGGTCGAGCAAACGGGACTGACGGTGCCACAGATGTTTGCCGAGCATGGCGAGGCGTGGTTCCGTTCACTCGAAGCCGACACGCTTGAGGCAGCACTACACGGGCAAACCCCGAGCGTGATTTCACTCGGTGGTGGTGCCGTTACCACCGAACGTTGCCGTGACCTCTTGAAAACCGGCGCGTTTGTGGTGTGGTTACGAGCGAGCCCAAGTACGGTCCTGGCACGGATCGGCGATGCGTCAACTCGACCCTTGCTGGCGAAGGATCCGGAAACAACGGTGAAAGCCCTTGACCTCGCTCGTCGCGACCTCTACGCGTCGGTTGCGCATTTCGCAATCAGCGTTGATCGACGGACACCACGCTGGGTTGCTGGCAGTATCGCCCGACGGGTTGGACATAGCGTGCCGCTGTTGAGTCGTCACGCCGAAGCTCGGCTCGCGTCCCGAAAGGCCCAATCGTGATTACTGTCCCCGTGTCCTTTGCATCGTCGGAACTCGATCGACGTTACGACGTGCTCATTGGACATGGCGTGTTGTCTCAACTTGCCGCGGTGATCAAGGCAGTAGCGCCTCGTGCAAAACGAGCAGCCATTGTGTCGCAATCCAGTATTGTTGAAGCGCTCGATTCCTTAGGGCTCCAGATCCAACCTGACATCGACCACCGGTGGTTCCACATCGGTGACGGTGAGCAGTTCAAACGTTTGTCTACCGTCGAATCGCTATGCGATCAGTGGGCCGATTGGGGGATGACCAGAAACGATCTGGTGATCGCAGTCGGCGGAGGAATCGTTACTGATGTTGGGGGATTCGCGGCGTCGTGTTACTACCGTGGTGTTTCGGTGATCTACGTGTCAACCACGTTGCTCGGCATGATCGATGCAGCAGTGGGAGGCAAGACCGGGGTCAATCTTGGTGCTGGGAAGAATTTGGTTGGAGCGTTTTGGCAACCGTCGGCAGTCATATGTGAACTGGATAGTTTGGCAACGATGCCACCTCGCGAACGAGCATGTGGTTTTGGTGAAATGGCGAAGTACCACTTTCTTGGTGTGTCTGATTTGGGGCAATTGCCTCTCGAAGAGCAGGTCGCGCAATGCGTTGCGTTGAAAGCCGCTGTTGTTGGCGCTGATGAACGCGAAGGTGGGGTCCGAGCCACACTCAACTACGGCCATACTCTGGCTCATGCGATGGAAACGGTCGGCGAGCATCAGCTTCGGCACGGCGAAGCGGTAGCCATTGGTTTGGTGTTTGCCGCTGAGCTTGCTCATGTACTGGGGCGTATCTCGATCGAGCGGGTGGCCGAGCATCGACAGGTGGTGCAAAGTTTCGATCTGTCAACCTCCATTCCTGTTGGCATGGATCGCGATCAGCTCATTGCCGTCATGGGCCGTGACAAGAAAGCACTCAGTGGATTGACGTTCATGCTCGATGGTCCCAACGGTATCGAAACGGTGGCCGGGGTCAGCCGCGAATCGCTTGATCAAGCCTTCGATGCCATGAGTCGCGCGTAGGAAGCAGCAATGCGACGGCCAGCGAAGCGGATCTTGTCGGTGTTCGTCGGTGCCGTTGCTGTCTGGGGTAGCGCGTGCTCGTCTTCTGGGAACGAAACAACGAGTCTGTCTTCGTCTGTATTGGTGTCCGAGCCGGCGAAGACCGTTCCCCCCATTTCCAGCGCGCCGTCGCCCGCGGAGACGTCCGTAGGAATCAAACCAGCTACGGCTTCAGCGGCGTGCGACCCGATTCGGGTGATGCCGCTGGGCGACTCGCTAACCTCGTATTTGGAGTCCTATCGGGGACCACTGTTTCGCAGTTTGACTGTGGCTGGTTGGAACGTTGACTTTGTTGGCTCGGGAAGCGGCGAACCGATAGGTGGGGGAGACCCTGATCACGAAGGGCACGGGGGCTACCGAATCGGACCGGATGCCGCACTCGACTGGGAAGGCAACCCCGCCAACCTGGCGAACGGAATCGGCGGGTGGATTCCGAAGGCCAAACCCGAGGTGATCGTGCTCAACATTGGAACCAACGATGTGGCCGCAGGTGGTGAAACATCGCAGCGAGCGCCGGCTCAACTCACGGGTCTGGTGGCCGCCCTGCGGACGCTCGCCCCCGACGCCCAGATCGTGGTGGGAGACCTGCCCCCCAATGCGTGGGTTCCTGAAGGAACGAGCGAGACTCAAGCGGTCGGTACAGCGGCACAACAAATCGCGAAAGCCTCACCGGACTTTGTTCAGTTTACTCCCGTTTACAACCGTATGCGTGCCAACGGATTTGATCTCACCCCAGGAGTTGGCACCACGGACAACACGCACTTCACGGTGTCTGGTGGGATTGCATTTGCCGCGGTGCTCGAACCAGAAGTAGTTGGCGCACTGCAACGAGTTCGTCGTTGCTAACTGACAGACTGAAGGCGTGCCAGCTTCACTCGCTCGTCCCATCATCTTGTTGCTTTCCGGTCCCAACCTGAATTTGCTTGGGTCGCGTGAACCCGCTGTCTATGGAACCGCAACTCTGGCTGATCATGTGGCAACGGCCACACTGGTTGCCGAAACCGGTGGGGCTGATCTTGAACATCAACAGGCCAACGTCGAGGGCGAACTGATTGCTGCTGTCCACGCCGCTCGTGGTCGCTGCGCAGCAATCATCGTCAACGCCGGCGCCCTCACCCACTATTCGTGGGCATTGCATGATGCACTTGGTTCCTTTGACGGGGTCAAGGTTGAGTTGCACCTGTCCAACACGCACGCCCGCGACGTCTGGCGTCACCAGAGCGTGATTGCACCGGCGGTCCACGGTTCGGTGCAGGGTTTTGGTGGGATTGGCTATCGGCTCGCAGTGGAAGGTGCCTTGGCCCTCCTGAAGGAGCGCTAGCCTCTACGGGCTTCACTTCCGCGTCCAGGAGCTTTCATGCCACCGGTTTCAACTTCAGATTTTCGCAACGGAATCACCCTCGATATCTCCGAGGGTCTCATGCAGATCATCGACTTCCAACACGTCAAGCCCGGCAAAGGTGGCGCGTTCGTTCGCACCAAGCTTCGCAACATACGTACGGGAGCAGTTCTCGAGCGCACCTACAACGCGGGCGAAAAGATGGAACAAGCGATC
>JANMEI010000835.1:0-7670 GCA_031376865.1 Acidimicrobiia bacterium
TCAACGAGCGCACCCATGATCACCGCCGGCTGATTCTTTTCCGTGTCATCTGTATCGACGCCCCCTGATCCTGCGCTGGCCGCCAGCGCAGATCGGTTGGGGCGTCGAGCGCGTTACGAGCGTCAGCAGCGGCTACAAAGCGCGCTGATCGCCGCAGTGAGCTCCGCCGCTGTTCTGTTGCTGGTGGTGTTGTTGGTGCCGAAGGCGCCGGGGTGGGACAAGGTTCGCACGTCGTTTTTCAACTGGAAAACGTTTCGCAACGCGTTCCCGCAATTGTGGAAACCCTTTCTCCTCAACTTGAAGATTTTTGCGATCTGCGCGCCGTGCATTGTTGCGCTGGGCATGCTGATCGCAGTGTGTCGTAATGTGAGGTCTGCGGCCCTCTTTCCGGTGCGCATTCTCGCCAAGGTCTATACCGACGTCGTCCGTGGTGTGCCAGTGATCCTATGGATCAGTTTGATTGGGTTTGGCGTGCCCGGTTTGTTTCAACAACGTGCGTGGTACACGCAAGCAGTTGTCTGGGGTGGGGTGGCGTTGGTGGTCTGTTACTCGGCATATGTCGCCGAAGTCTTTCGCGCTGGCATTGAAAGTGTGCACGAAAGCCAGCGGGCCGCTGCACGTTCGCTGGGCTTGAGCTCGACCCAGACCATGATGACGGTCGTGTTGCCGCAGGCGGTTCGACGCGTGATACCCCCGTTGATGAATGACCTTGTCAGCCTGCAGAAAGACGTCGCGCTTGTCAGCATCATTGGACCAATTGAAGCGTTGCGTCGGGCCAACATCTTGGTGGCGCGCAGCTTTAACTTCACTCCCCTGGTTGCTGCTGCGGTGTACTTCTTGATTGTTTCGCTACCGCTGACCTATCTGACTGATCGACTGCTAGATCGTGAACGTCGCAAAACCGGAGCCACGGTGGTGTCGTGAGCAAGCTCGAGGTGCAGGGGGTACACAAGTCATTTGGGCTCCGGCACGTATTGCGGGGCGTGTCACTCAGTGTTGAGCAGCACCAGGTAGTGAGCCTGATTGGCGCTTCGGGAAGCGGCAAAAGCACATTGTTGCGATGCATCAATCTGTTGGAGCCCATTGATGACGGCGCCATCTTTTTGGACGGCGAGGACATTACCGTCCCAGGTCGCAACCCCGACCCCATTCGTCGTCGTATCGGCATGGTGTTCCAGAGCTACAACCTGTTCCCCCACATGTCGGTATTGAAGAACATCACCCACGCGCCAGTTCGGGTGGCTCGCGTCCCTCAGGCGCAGGCCGTTGACCATGCACGGGCGCTGTTGGAACGGTTCAACCTGGCCGACAAAGCCGATGCGTTTCCCGATCAGCTGAGTGGTGGCCAACAGCAACGGGTAGCGATTATCCGGTCGTTGGCGATGAACCCTGAAATCATTCTGTTGGACGAGGTGACCGCCGCGCTTGACCCGGTGTTGGTGGGCGAAGTGCTGAACATCATCCGCGATGTTTGCGCTGCTGGTATGACAATGGTGTTAGCCACTCACGAAATGAGTTTCGCCCGAGAGATTTCCAACACGGTCTGCTTTTTGAAAGATGGTGTCATCGTGGAGCAAGGAACTCCCGAGCACATTTTCTACGCGCCGACCCATCCCGACACGCACGACTTTTTGGCGCGCGTCATTGCATCCGGTCGACTCTAAGCGCGCAGACAAAGGTTCCCTGACATGACTTCTTCCACCAACCCCCAACCCCAAGAAGCACTTGCGCAGCTACTGAGTAACGCAGCGCATGGGGTGTTCCCGGCCGGAGATTTTGCGACCACCCATTTGCCATCTCCTGACTCCCCCGCCGACGCTGTTCTTGCGTTCTTTGGCCATCATGTGATCGCCAGCGATGTTGATGCTTCTTTTGTGCGGGGCTGGACTGATTCCAATCCGTTTGCGTTGTCTGATGTGCGATTTTTGGCGGCACTCGCTGATCGGTTGGGGGTCGAGCCAGGTATCTATGATGCGGTGTTTGCCTCGATCGGTATTGGGCTCAGCGTCGACCGGGTTGGTTTGGTAGAGACAGACGATCGGTCTCATCCGCGGGTGGTTCGTGCGCTGAGTTATCGAGATCCAGCCTCGGTTCGTGTGTACACCGATGAACAGTCGCAGTCTGTATTGGTGATGGGTCGTGGCTTAGCTGGACGTTGGGAAGCCGCTTACGAAGTTGATGATGATGCGCGGGGTCGTGGACTCGGCCGTAAGTTGATCGAAGCAGCCCGCCAGATGGCACCTACCGGTGAGCCGGTGTTTCTGCAGATTTCGCCCGGCAATGTGTGGTCGATGAAGGCCATGATGGCCGACCCGGGGTGGCTAGCCGTTGGCTCGGAAATCCTGTTCCTCCGGACCTGAGCGACCTCACAGCGCTACAGGGCGAGATGAAGACGAAGCGCCTCGTCAAGAATTACCATGAGATCGCCAGGCAAGACTCCAACGCGCGTACCGATGCGACTGACGTCAACTGATCGGACCTGTTCGGCTTGCGCCTTCGAGTCGTCATCGAGACCAGTTTCCGATGCGAGCAAAAGCACCTGAAACGGATACACCCGTGTGATGTTTGACGTGACCGGAACCACGGTAACCACACCGCGTCCAAGGCGAGTCGCCGTATGATTGGCTCCGTCGTTCGTGACAATGACGGCCGGGCGTTTCTTGTTCACCTCAGCACCCCGTACCGGCTCAAGGTCAACGAGACAAATCTCGCCTCGCCTCATCGGTTCATTCCGTCAGACGTCGCTGCTTCCCAAAGCTCACCTTCACCTGACCCATACCAATCGCGCCAAGCATCCTCGTACGCTGCACCAAGTTCTGTTGCGCGGAGCAAGCGAACCGCCTTGTGCACAACCGCCGACCGTGATGACAGCCCCTGCTCCAGCGCATAGTTGTCGAGATACTCGACGTCCTCATCGGGAAGGCTCACGCTCAACTTCATACCTATATGCTACCAAAAGTAGGATACTGGTAGCAAACCGTCGACGTCGTCAATCACGACTCAGAGCAGCCAGCGTTGCTGATTGCAGGGTTGATCGCAGGTCGAATACGACCAACGTCTCGTCGCAGTCGGCGAGCACTCGGTAGGTTTGTCGTAGCTCTTGCTCAAACCGAGGGGACGGGTTTGCGCCGTCAGCAATTGCCGCCCGTTCGACCAGATAGGCAACCGCACCTTCCTGCCGAAACGAAGCAACCTTGCTGAGTTGTTGATCCTCAATGGCAATCGTCCATCCGAACCGATCAAGCCACTGGAACAGGTACGACGCGTCATGAGCCACTTGGTGTCCGCCGTCGTCGAGCCGAACTCCACCTGACACCAAGATCAATCCATCAGGGGGCAGCGACGCCGTTACCTGCTGAGCGCACCGATGCAATGCGGATTCGGGCTGCGGTCGTACCAACCCAACCGCAGACTTGATGCCCGGACCAAGCACGATCGCTCCAATGGCGGTGGCTGCGATGGCCCGCATGAGGTGTCCCCGCTTCACCAACCCCAGCAACTCGCTACACCCGACTCCGACCAGCAATGCAACGGGCGGAACAGCAGACGCGTGGTAGTAGAACGCCCACGAATCGGCCGTCGTGCGTCCGGCAACCAACAGCATGGCAACAACACTCAGCACCCAGAGAGCTGCGATTCGAACGATCTCGGTGCGCCGCCCTCTCCACAGGGCAATGACCAGCGGAATCGCGCCAAGTCCAATTACCAGTCGAACCTGCTGGTTTGCGATGCCCTCAATCAGTGCAGCGTTGGTAAACAACTCGGCGCCGGCGATGTGGTGTTCGTTAGACACTCCGAGCGACAGACCGGTATCGGTGAACAACGTATGCGCGTATACGGACCACAACACGGGAACAACTGCGGCCAAAGCTAACGTGGCGAGCGCAGAAAATCGAAACAGCTCGCGCCAACCTTGACGTACGACAATGACTGCAACAACAGCGATCCCAACATGCAACGCCGGGAGTTTCATCAAACCTGCGAGCGCGATTCCGAACGCCGTCGCCATTGGCCACCGTTGCGATGACCGCCACGAGCTGTCATCAGTCCAGTGCAGTGCTGCCCAAACCGCCAACACAATCCCTAGCAGCATCACCCCATCGCTCTGAACAGCCGAGCTCAAGAACACCGCCAGCGGACTGACGGCAAAAAAGGCGACCGCGAAGAACGCTCCGTCGCCGCGCACCCAACGTCGTGAGATCAACCAGAAGACCCAGAGCGCCAACACGCCACTAACCAATGGGATTGCACGCATCATCCAAGGTGCCTCACCGGTCAATCGCCACAGGGCCCCAACAGCCCACGACACAATCGGGAACTCGCCCTCAACCAAGCCCGAGGTAGCACCGCGCCACGCCACCCGCGGATGCAAGATGTTGAGGTCTTCTCGTTGAAACGATCGAGCAATCGCGACGAGGTCGCCCTGGCGCCACAGCGGCTGGTCAAATCGACCGAGTGCCCCGACGACCCGTAGTGCTAACCCAACCGCAAGCGCCGCCACCGCCAGGTACGACGCGGCCGAACGCGGGGCAGCATGTGTCGGGGCGTGTTTCACAGGCAAACCTTCACAGGTAAACCGCCAGCACAGCCATCACGACCCATGACAATGCACACAGACGAAGGCCCCAGTCTTTGGTGAGGATGGTGGTGGCGTCGGCGTCGCTGCGGTCGGTAGTGATCAGGAAGAGGTATCGCAGGCACCCGTACACAACCATCGGTACCGTGAGCACTAATCGCCGGTTGCCAATATGGGCAACAGTTTGCGGATCAAGCGTGTACAAAGCATACGTAACAATCGATGCTCCGGCGGCGGAAGCCATCAGGAGATCGAGGAACGGGAGCGAGTACCACTCCTCAGGCAGTTGTGCGGTGGTGCCTGATTGCTCAGCGAGTCGCAAATCAACACGACGCTTGCCAAACACCACCAACATCGACAGTTCGAGCGTGCACACGATGATCCACGACGATGGTGCCACCTTGACCGCGACAGCTCCGGCCACAGCTCGCAAGACAAAACCCAGACTAACCAGAATGACGTCGACGATGATGATTCGTTTAGCGCCAAGCGAGTAAATCACGTTGGTGACGAAGTAAAACCCAACGATCACAAAGAACAAGCGCCCGATGTAACGGGACACACCCAATGCCAACAACGCCAAGGTAGCCGCTGCGGTAGTCGCAAGAGGCAGGCTCAATACTCCAGAGGCGATCGGCCGATGGCGTCGGGTGGGATGGCTCCGATCGGCGTCTCGATCGCGAATGTCGTTGCCCAGGTATACCGCTCCAGCAGCCAAGGTAAAGGCAACCACGCCGAGCAGCGCGTAGGTGAGTTGTCGCCCCTCAGAGGCAACCCCCGAGAAGAGAGCTCCGCCGAGGACAAGGGAGTTTTTGATCCATTGCCCGGGCCGAACAGCCCGAAACAGCGCCTGCCCCTTGTTCACACGGACCGCTGAAGACTGAACACCCGTTCAGTCTGGCGCAAAACTGTGGGCCTTACGGAACAGTCGTCGGCGGCGTGTCTTCAATGGAGTAGCGCACTGCTCGGGGCCACTTTTTCCCAGCAGCTGGGGCCGTTGGGAACAACTTTGGAGAGAGCACCTTTGCGTCTGCTTCGTAGGCAGCGAACAGCTTTACCGTATCGGCATCACCTGGGGGCGAGTCAAACTCCAGGTTTTCGTTTGCGTACAGCATCATGTTGCAACGGGTGAGGGAATACGCGTTCAAGGCACTGAAACCATCGAGGCCGTCGGCAATGATCGATGTGACAATGGCATCGAGCTGTTCTGCCGGAGTGTCGTTGGGATTCAGGAGCTTTATCTGTGCGTAGAACGAGTTGACTGTGTCGTTGGCCGCCCAACGGAGGATCGGCAAATGCGCAGATGCTCCGAGAACGCCGGTGGCCACAATGTTGTCATTTGCCATCTGGTTGACAAACTGATCAACCGGTATCGGCCCCCGATCCTTACCAAGGTTGGCCATCAGGGTGGCCCGGAACGTGAACAACGCGTCGCAGAATGTGTCTCGACCCGCAGCTGAATCAGGCACCGCCTTTCCGTTTGGCTTTTTTTTCGCCGGAACGGTGGCAGTAAGGATGTCGTCCTGTTTCTTCTTCTTAGTCTGAGTTGTTTTCGGGACGGTCTTTTTGGGTGGTTTCGTAGTTTTGGATGCAGCGAATCCCGAGGAGGCCATCGGGCCTCCTATCAAGCCGCACAGCACCCCCGAAGCGCAGAGAGTGACACCGATGAGGTTGACGCGAAGGTGAAAAGTAGAACGTGACATAACACAAGCGTGACCGAATCGCCTGTGTGTGCGCATCCGTGGAACCACGTATTTGTCGGTCAGCTCAGATAATTGGAGAAGTTCTCAGAATGTCTGACTCACCGGAGAAATCGGGGTCGGGACGGACGTACAACGCCGGTGCAGCACCAACGTTGCCGAGGGCAACGGTGTAGTTCCGCCGAAGCACGGTGTAGCCGTACATCAACGTGCCGAGCGATGTACAAATAAAGATGACTGCCCCGAACGTGAACAGTAAGCCAGTGCTCATTGGCCAGATCCAGTTTCGCCAGCAAGCAGCAACGAACCTAAGGCAAGGATCGATGGAACCCATATGCCTACATAGATACCCTGCTGTTCATGTCCGGTGAAGTACAGCGAAACCGACATTCCTAAAGAGACCAAGGCCGACGTCAAGAAGATCAACTTGATTCGCACGAGCGGCCTCGCCAAGAGAGACTTACCGACTTGTGAAAGTGTTGGTTGTGGGGCAGGAGCGGTAGATGAGGTCATGCGGACACGGTACGTCCGTATTTGCTCAAACGAGGTAGACCAGATATGTCCAAAACCGATCACCAAGTGATGTGTGCACTCAAGATCGTCAAATCAGATCGAGTTGGAGCAGCGTCCAGTCTCCAATGTTGTTCGATTGAACTGTCACCGAACGAGACTTTCGATTCAAGACGACACTTGGTGCTGGGTCAGCAACAAGGTTCTTGACCCATTGTGAGTTCTTTCGAATCGTCGACACGAACAATCGGTTACCCACTCGCTGCGCGAGCACGGGAACTGATCGAGACAGCCCTGACTTACGGCCCTTTGTTTCAATGAGCACTAACCCAACGCCCACGTAGCATGGGGCGCCTACGCCGGCGCGAATGATCGCCTCTGCAAGTTGATTAATGGTGGTGTCCATACGAACGAAAGCAACCGGTGGTCAAGGCTTGCTGAAGTACTCAGCTTTTGTCGATCGAGAGCAGCCGTTCCGCCGCATCGAGCCCGTTGCCGATCGCAAAAAAAGTTGGCGCCCAGAGACCGACGAATATGCCGAAGCGCTCAGCGTGGGCCTCGTCTTTTCCTTTCTTCTGGTTCCAGATCGCAATGCTTGCCCCAACTGAAGCGAACCCAAGAAGGTAGGAGAGCGATGAGTTGAAGCCGACGGATTTGAGGAATTTGATCATGGTGAAACCTTCGCAGAGATCGCACCTTTACCCGTAGTTACGTGATCTGACATCCACCGTTCGGTGGACCCCAAAGTGTCGAACTGGTCGATGGCACGTGGCGCTGCAGTCCGACACACTGACGGTATGAATACGGACGAAGTGATCATCGACGTTGCCGGCTTGGCCTTAACGTACCCGGGCGGGAAGCAAGCGGTGAAAGGGATCGACCTG
>JANMEI010000849.1:0-6231 GCA_031376865.1 Acidimicrobiia bacterium
TGCTACCCCACTCGTCCGACCCGCCCGACGACCCGCCAGACGACCGACCCGGGTGTTGACCCGATGCCGACCTCGACTGGCGATTTCGATCGACAATCAATCCGTCAAAGAACGACGATGGATCGACCAAAACCCCGCCAACGGACTCGACAAAAGCCCGGCCGCCACTGGCATTGGTCTGCCGTGAGCGACGAGGGGCGAAGGAAACAGTTGGGAGCGTAAGGGGTGACATGGAAGGCCTCCGGGGAACTGAGTGCAGAAATGCACCACTGAGCAAGTGCGACGAACTACTGTTCGGAACAAGGAAACCACGAACGATCGTTCGTGTCAAGAGAAAGTTCGAACAAACGTTTGTGAAGCGCTTGTTCGTCTGTTACGATTTTTCCGAACAAGCGTTTGTACCTGCTTTTCCGTCAACCGCATACCGTCAACCGCACACCCTCAACCGCACACCCTCAACCGCACATCCTCAACCCCGCACCCGAAACGAGAACTCGAGATGGCCACCGAAACACTGACCGAACGACACCGCCAGATTTTGAAGTGCATCGACACGGCAATGCGCGAACGGGGCTATCCCCCATCGGTCCGCGAAATCGGTGAGGCGGTAGGACTGTCATCGTCTTCCACCGTTCACGCCCACCTCAAGACGCTAGAAGCGAACGGCTACATCCGCCGCGACCCATCCAAACCCCGGGCGATCGAAGTCTTCTTTGAACCAATGACCGGAGCGTCAGTTGAGCGACGGCCGGTGCGGCACGTTCCTCTGATTGGCGACGTGGCCGCTGGGGTTGGGGTCCTATCCGAAGAGCGGGTCGAAGAAGTATTTCCACTTCCCGAAGACTTCACCGGTGACGGCAACCTCTTCATGCTTCGGGTACGGGGCGATTCCATGGTCGAAGCAGGGATCTTGAACGGCGACTACGTGGTGGTTCGTCAGCAAGATGTTCGCAATGGCGACACCGTCGTGGTTGGCATCCCCGGCGACGAAGCTACCGTCAAGGAGTACAAAAAGAGCGGGCAGAAGGTCACCCTGTTGCCACGCAATCAACGCCTCGAGCCAATGGTGTTTGACGCTGCCGACGTGCAGGTCTTCGGCAAAGTCGTTACCGTGATTCGTCGCATGTAACTGGGCGCGGCCCGGTGTACACACCAGCCGCGGCTAACCGTTCAGCAGCGAGAGCTATTCGGTCATCAGGCTGAACCACCGCCACTCGAATGTAATTGCCCGACACGGACCCGTAAAAGTCGCCA
Organism: Acidimicrobiia bacterium; assembly: GCA_031376865.1. GTDB lineage: Bacteria > Actinomycetota > Acidimicrobiia > Acidimicrobiales > JANYDT01 > JANNBN01. The sequence goes on from JANMEI010000849.1 coordinate 1,255, forward strand.
GGCGACACCAAGACCCCAGCCGTTCGGGCCAGCCAATCGGCTGCCGCCCAACCGTCACCGGGTACAGGACCATCGGCACCGGCAGGATTGGCACGATCGGGCACTCGAGCCCATAGGTAAAACGCTCCGCCAGGCATCTCAACGTCGAAGCCGGCTGCTTGCAGTACCGGTAGGAACTGCTCTAACCGGGCACGATACACCGACCGCTGAAGATCCACATGAGCGTCGTCTCGATACGCAACTGCCGCAGCAGCCTGCACGGGACCAGGCACCATAAAGCCTGCGTGCTTACGAACTTCGCTCAAGTGATGCACCAACGTTTGATCACCTGCGTAGAACCCAGCCCGAACACCAGCCAAATTGGATCGCTTCGACAGCGAATGCACTGCAAGCACTCCGTCAACGCCATGCGTCAAGATCGTTTGAGCAGGTGTCGCCCAGGTGAACTCGGCGTAACACTCGTCGGAGATGACCCATACGTCGTGCGAACGGCCCCACTCGGCTGCAGAGCCAAGATCGTCAAGGTTGCCCGCAGGATTTCCGGGAGAGTTCACCCATAAACACAGCGCACGCCGCACATCGCTCGGGTCCACAGATGACAGCATCAAGCGCCCAGCGTCATCGAGCGGAACCGACACCGCCCGAAGCCCGGCGAGCAGCGCTCCCATTTCGTAGGTTGGATATGACACGGCGGGGTACAACACGGTGTCGCGGTCGTCTCGCAGTAATCGCAGATAGGCAGGTGTGGTCGCCACAAATTCTTTGGTGCCAATACACGACGCAATCTGATTCGAAGGCGACACCACCGCACCTAAGCGTCGTTCCATCCAACCCGCTGCAGCCTCACGATAAGCAACCGACCCCAACGACGTGGGATAGCCCCGCTCGGCATGTGATGATCCCAATGCGGCCACCACGTCGGCCGGCGGAGGATCGCACGGGGTCCCGACCGAAAGGTCGACCAGCCCGCCGGCCACCAAGGCCGCTGCTTGCTTTGCCGGTTCGAGTTTGTCGTACGGATAGGGCGGAACAACGAAAGCCACGTAGTGGACGCTAGCGGGCGCAGGTCATCGCTTGTTTGCCTGGTTGTTCTTCTCCGAGCGACCAAGCACCATCAACGTCTTGGTGCCAATGACCTTGCCGGTTCGGCGGATGAGATCAATCACTGACTTCAGTTCTTCCACGTCACGCACGCGAAGCCACACGATTGCGTCGGGATCACCGGCCGTGGTGAACACCGCCTGCACACCGTCGACATGATCGGCAATACCCGCAATGTCGTCAACTTTCGTGTCGCCGGAAAACCGGAGTTCGGCAAAGGCTTCAATGGGCCGGCCCAACTTGGCATGGTTGAGCAACACCGTGTAACCAGTGATGACGCCATCGGCTTCGAGTCGATCGATCCGGCGTTTCACCGCAGAGGCTGACAGCTTCACGTCGGAGCCAATCTCGGCGAAGGTCATGCGAGCGTTCCGACCGAGCACCGCAATGATTTGTCGGTCGATCGGATCAATGGATCGTTGCGGGTCTATCGGGGTTTTCACGCAACAGATCATATCCGTTTACCTGTGTGATACCGATTTGTTGCACACATCGATGACATCGCAGGGATATCTTGCACTCCGTCACGATTGCGGCTTCGATAGTGGGGTGAATATGGGCGACGCAACCAGCCAACAAACGATCGATCGTGACAGTCTCATCCGACTCGAACGAATTCAAGACCGAGTGCTCTGGCTTGCAACAAGCATGGTCCACCACGCAAACCGCGTTCGGCCCAACGCGTCGGGGATGAAGGTCGGTGGACACCAAGCGTCGTCTGCCTCAATTACAAGCATTATGACTGCGCTCTACTTCGATCATCTGCGCGCAGATGATCGAGTGTCGGTCAAACCACATGCTGCCCCAGTGCTTCACGCCATCAACGCTCTGCTCGGCCGCCTCGACCCGGCCATGCTCACCGAGTTGCGCTCGTTCAATGGATTACAAAGTTACCCGAGCCGCACCAAAGACCCCGACCCGGTTGACTTCTCGACGGGGTCGGTAGGGATAGGTGCCACCGCAACGATCTGGAGCGGACTCGCCCAACGGTATGTGAACACACATGTAGCGGGAGGCAGCAATGGGCGACACATTGCATTGCTGGGTGATGCTGAATTGGATGAAGGTGCCATCTGGGAGGCCTTGGTTGACCCGATGGTGCCAAACCTCGGCGAGCTCACGTGGGTAGTGGACCTCAACCGTCAATCGCTCGACCGAATCGTGCCTGACATTGCGGCGGGCCGTATCGGCGCCATGTTTGAAGCTGCGGGTTGGCAAACGGTGAGCGTCAAATACGGACGATGGTTGCGCGAGTTGTTTGATCGTCCCGGTGGCGACTCGTTACGGGTCCGGATCAACAAAATGGGCAACGAGGAATACCAACGCATGTTGCGCTCCCCCGCCTCGGAATTGCGCGAACGACTCGTAGCTGACGAACACACCCGGGTTGGGGTGGCCCGAGTGATCGACGATCTCAACGACATCGAACTGCTCCGCGCTATTCGTGACCTCGGCGGCCACGACCTAGCTGACCTGCGAGACGCGTTTCGCTTGGCCGACGCCACCCCAGATCGGCCAACGGTGATCTTTGCGTACACGATCAAAGCCTGGCGGCTCCCGACCCAAGGACATCCGTCCAACCATTCCTCGTTGCTGACCGTCGATCAATGGCAGCAACTCGCAACCGATCTTGGCGCTGATGCTGACCATCCATGGCAGCTCTTCGAACCCCACACGCCAGAGGGGCAGCATTGCGTTCGCGCTGCCGATCGCCTTCGACGTGTGACTCGCACCGACGATCAACGCCCCGTCGTTCCGGTATCGCTCGAGCACTCACACCGAGGTTCAACGTCGACGCAGCAAACGTTTGGGCGTGTCCTCACCGAACTCACCCATCAGGCACCGCAGGTTGCCAAACGGATCGTCACCGTGAGCCCCGACGTTGCATCGTCGACCAACCTGGGTGGGTGGATCAACAAGGTCGGGGTGTGGAACGTGGCCGAACGTGCCGACTGGTTTCAAGACGACACCGACACCATTCTTCGATGGCGCGAGTCCCAAGGTGGCCAACACATCGAACTCGGTATCGCCGAAGGAAACCTTGTCGGTCTCTTAAGTGAACTTGGCGTGACCTGGTCACGAGACGGGCACATTCTGTTTCCGATCGGAACGATCTACGACCCGTTTGTGACGCGGGCGCTCGAACCCTGGTCCTTCGGAATGTATGCAGGCGGACAATCGATCTTGGTTGGCACGCCTTCTGGTGTCACCCTTGCGCCGGAAGGCGGCGCACATCAGTCCATCATGACGCCCTCGATTGGCTTAGAGCAGCCTCAGTGCGTTGCCTGGGAGCCCGCGTTTGGACAGGATCTTGAATGGTGTCTGTTACACGCACTTGATCGATTGGGTCGTCCCGATGGAACGTCTGCATACTTTCGGCTCACCACTCGCAACCTTGATCAGACGTTGGCCAACGTCCCTAACGATGCGCACGCACGGGAGCAACGCCGACACGACGTGTTGTCTGGCGGGTACGCCCTGCGCCGATCCTCAACCGAGCCAGCCGTGACGCTCGTCGGAATGGGAACCATCATGCCCGAGGTCATCGCCGCCGCCGACGAACTCACAGCGGCCGGCGTCGCCGTTGATGTGATTTGTCTCACGTCGGCTGATCTCGTGTTTCGCGCCGTGCAATCTGCTCTCGGGCTCCAGTCCGCGCAACAGTCTCACGGGTTCGACACCTTTATCGACCATTTGTTCCCATACGAACGCCGTTCACCCACCGTCACCGTCTTGGATGGCCACCCACATACGTTGTCGTTCATCGGTGGGATTCATGGTGTCCGAACCAGCAATCTTGGCGTGCAGGGTTTCGGCCGATCGGGCGATGTTCCAGACCTCTACGAATACTTCGGCATCGACACCAACACCATCGTTGGCGCAGCGTGGGATCTCCTCGACAACAACAGGTGACAGCTAGACGCGCTCCGGATAGCGAACGGTTCGACGCACCGCGATGCCAGCAGCTGAAGCTTCAACCCCAAGGCGCCCAGCAACTTCGCCATCGTCAAACAGACGCACGTGCGAAGGAGTCACGCCGAGCAACCCCGCGATTGCGCTGAGCGGGCCGTCATCACCAACCGGAATACGCAACCGCCAACCATCGACACGGGCCTCGACAAGCGGCTCAGCACCATCGGGCAACACCACGACGCGAACCTTGGGATCTGGACCGGGAGCGTCAGTCTGGGCCTTGCCTGGTGAGTGGGGCCCACCTCGATCCAGCCATGTCGCGTCGATGACGACACCACGCGCCCGGGCCGCGTCGGTCACCAAGCGCTGTACTGCGCGATTGCGCGCCTCGCCGAGAGGATCCCGGTCGGCCCACTCGTCGAGTGACTGCCGGTACCAAGGGTGACGCATATCAACAATCGCTTCATTGTTGAGTACCGTTCGCATGCCTTTGGCCAAGATGCCCGCTTCGCGGTTTGTAGCCGAGCCCATGTGAAACGCAAATGCATCGAGCGCCAACACATGACGCCACCCGCGTTCTATCGCTCGACAGCACCAATCGACTTCTTCGCCATAGCCGCGCCCAAACACCGGGTCCATCACACCAACTGCGTCAAGCGCCGCAGTTGGTATGTACAAACAGAATCCGCACCCGGTGGGCAGCTCGATGGTGGCACCGGCAAACTCGTGGGCCAACGAGTTAGCCACTTCGTCGAGTAACGCTTGGTCGGCAAGGTGAGATTCAGCGTTGTCGTTAGCGAGCGAGAAGATGCTGACGTCATTCGCCCATGCAGTAACGCTGGCGATGTTGGGCCCTGACACCGACGCTGCTACTAACGAGTCGATCAACTGCGCTGACACCACCACATCGCTGTTGAGCAAGACGCAACCGTCGTATCCACCGTCGAGAGCACGCAGCAAACC
>JANMEI010000851.1:0-3753 GCA_031376865.1 Acidimicrobiia bacterium
GTCGGCAACGCCGCCGGAACTGGCGCGCGCATGGCCCTCCTTAACCGCACCCACCGCCGTGAAATAGAGGCGACGGTGGCAAAGGTCGAGAAAATCGAGACGGCGTTGGAGCCGCATTTCCAGCAGTTGTTCGTGCATGCGATGGCGATGCCCAACAAGGTGGACGCGTTTCCAAACCTTGCCGCTGCGGTGAAGTTGCCGGAGCGGCGGGTGGTGGAGATGGCGGCGGATGGATCAAGCGGGCGGCGGGGCGGAAGGCGCGGAACCCGCTGATGCGCGCAGTTTACTACGACCAGTTTCGCAGGCCACCGGTCGTCACTACCCTTCCCGATCCAACGCCAGCAAACACAGGAGTGGTCATCAAGGTCGAGGCAACTCCGATTAACCCTTCGGACCTTGGTGCGCTCATTGCGGGAGTCGATCTTGCATCGCTGACGTCTTCGGGAGACGTAACGGTTGGGCAACTGTCGCCGGGTGATCTCAACGCAGTCGCTGCCCGAATCGGCGTGTCGATGCCGGTTGGTAACGAGGCCGGCGGCACGGTTGTGCAGGCTGGATCATCTCCGGCAGCTCAAGCCCTGCTAGGTAAAGTCGTCGGCGTGGCCGGCGGAGCTATGTACACACAGTTTCGGGCGGTGCCGGCTGCTGCGTGCATTGTGATGCCAGACGGTGTCACGCCGGAACAGGCAGCATCGTGCTTTGTAAATCCGCTCACTGCACTTGGCATGGTTGACACCATGCGGCGTGACGGACATAGCGCACTCGTCCATACTGCAGCGGCTTCCAACCTTGGACAGATGTTGAATCGGATTTGTTTGGCCGATGGTGTTGGTTTGGTGAACGTGGTGCGGAAACCCGAGCAAGCGGCCCTACTTCGGTCGCAGGGTGCACAACACGTGTGCGATTCCTCGTCCCCGTCGTTCCGAGCAGAGTTGGTCGCTGCGTTGCAGGTCACCGGTGCGACCGTGGCGTTCGACGCAACCGGAGGCGGGCAGTTGGGCGGCGATATTCTCAGCGCGATGGAGGCGGCTCTCACGGAAGGCAAACCGTACAGCCGGTACGGGTCAACAACTCATAAGCAGCTGTACATTTATGGCGGTCTCGACACCTCTCCGACAGTGCTGCACCGAAGCTACGGCATGGCGTGGGGGATAGGTGGCTGGTTATTGACTCCGTTCCTCATGTCCAGTCCACCAGAACGAGTCGCTGAGCTTCGTTCACGAGTCGCCAACGAAATCACGACGACGTTTGCATCGCACTACTCAAGTCGGATTTCATTGCACGAAGCGATTCAACCCGACACGATTCGGGCCTACGCCGCAAAGGCGACGGGGGAGAAGTACCTCATTACGCCCTGAGGTGGTCCATCGGCAGGGTGGGTCTATCGACGGCGCCAAAATTGCCATTTGGGAATATTCTGTTGAGCCTGTTCGCGTCGCACGTCAGCCAGGACAGAATCGCCAATTGCATTAATAATGTCTTCGGCTTCATCGAGCACCGCAGCGGCTGAGCCATCTCCCAAGCCAGCCGGTTCGTTGACCTTCGGGGCGTTGGAGAGGCTGCCGTAGATCCAGCCCGCATCGTTGCCGCGACGCGAATACTTGGGACAATCGGCTGGGCAACGCCAGGGCGCCTCAGGTGCAAGATCGAGGTTGCACTTTTGGACCGTGTCGCCGGAGGGGTATCGGCGACTTTCGTACTCCATGCAGTCTGTTTTCATCGGCATGAATACAGTTTGTCTCAGTCCCGGCCGGTGAAGGACCGCACTCCGAAACGACACCTTGAAAATCAGTTATCGGTATTCCTTAAGGCGGGGCCGAATGCCAACTATGAGGAGCGTGATCGCAGCCGCCAAGTACATCCAGCTGATTGGATATGACCCACGCAACGACCGTCTCGCTTCGGCGGCCCTGCTATCGAATGCACGTTTCGTGGCGTCGATATCGGATTGATTCGCATCGAGATATGCCGCGAACGTGATGTCGGCAGCGAGCAAACTTCGAGCGCCCTGAGGGTCCGTGGTGAGTCGTTCGCGAAGTTCATCGTGGGAGCGAAGAAAGTCATCGGCCGCTCGTGCGATCGAAGCCGAGCCTCTCCGCATCAACTGGGCATCTGTTTTGAAGGCTTGTTCAGTACGCTGAGCATCACTAACACCGGGTTCAGCAGACGATTTGTTTTGCGAAACAGCCAAAACTGCAACCACACTCCTATCGACGCACAACCAGAAGGACAGCTAGCTCGCCTTGCCGGCGATCATCGCCGCAAGGACTTCGACAAGTTGACCGGTGGTGACGTCATAGATGTAGCCATAGATCGGAATTCGGGCCGGAACAAGTGGATGGTTACGGATTCGCGTGACGTCGTCGACGACACTGGCCGCGTTGTCGGAGATCGTCAGCCAATCGATGTAGTTCGCTTCGTTGGTTCCCGAACCGGTGCCGTCGTCGCTGAATCCATCCGCTCCGAGGTCGGCGGTGTTTAGGCTGGCGCCCAGAAGACCGCGCATCACGCTGTCGTTGAAGAACTCCATTCCGCAATTGGTGTGGTGGATCACGAACCATTCGCGGGTGCCGAGCAGTTTGTAGGAAATGACCAACGATCGGATGGCGTCGTCGCTAGCTCGGCCGCCGGCGTTACGAATGACGTGCGCATCACCTTCAGCGAGGCCCGCATATTTGGCCGGATCCAGCCGGGCATCCATGCACGTGAGGACCGCAAACTGGCGGGCAGGCGGAAGGGCCAATTCGCTTTTAGCACCGAAGGTAGCGGCGTAAGCGGCATTTGCGGACAGGACTTCGGTCAAAACGCTCATGGTCAGTCTCCGGTATGCAGTTGTCAGTCGATTCGGCGATCCGAACCAATTGTCGATCAACCTAGTCGGCTTTCCGATTGAATGCCCTGGGGTCGCTTAGCTGGGACACTCGATGCGTTGGTTAGGGACGGATCAACTCGATATGCAGTGCTGCGGCCGCGGCCAGCTGACCAAGGTCATCGCTGTCGAGCGTGATGATCTCGTCGCCATCGGCGGCGAGGGCGACGAGCGCGGCATCCACCACGTCAGACATGCGGGTCGTAGCCAACAGTCCTCCGGCGACACGCCCAAGGCGCTCATCAAGAGACCTCACGTCAATTCCGGCCAGCGCGGTCGCAAGACGCGCCTGTCGCGGGCCACCCCTCCAGACCTGGCCGACCACGCCGCCGTGGGTGACGGGCCGCTCTCCCGCCACGTGCAAGCCCTTGAGCCTCACCCACATCGCACGGTCGTTGCGATCAAGCGCGATCAACGCCCCCGCGTCCAGGATTGTGGTCACGCAGTCCTGGCTTTGGCCGCATGCTTCTGCGTGCCTCGAACGACGACAGCACGTTGTCGATCCGCCCGTCTTTGGTTGGCGATCTCCTCGGCGGTGATCTCACCAAACTCTGCTTCGTAGTCTGCGATGGCGTCGCCGAGTCGGGCCAACTGCTGGTCACGGTGCGCCCGATCGATCAAAGCGGCGCTCACCCACGCGCTGAGTGAATCGGCCGAGCCGCTGGCCACCGCTCGTGTGGCGGCCTCGACGAGTTCGGGATCGACGGTTATGGTGAGTCGACGTTTGCGCTGTGTCATACTTTCAGCATACATATCGCGTATGAAGTTCGTACTCTGAATTCCAGATGTGAGATTACATTGCGTCACAGTGACGAAATGGCAGTTGCACCGTACCTAGGCCAGCCGTGGCTTAACCGAGTGGCTTAACCGAGTGGCTTAACCGA
>JANMEI010000853.1:0-3664 GCA_031376865.1 Acidimicrobiia bacterium
GGCAGCGCCACCCAACACGGTCCATCCGGCCTCTAGTTTCCGGCCCGATTTATGGAGATGATGCACCAGCATGGCAACACACGCTGCGGGGTCACCAAGCAGCGCCGCTCCCGTAGCGGTGCCGGTTACCTGGTCGTCGACTTCGAAGGTGCAACCGGCCGTGGTGAGGTCGGTATCGCGAGCACCGATACCTCCGGTGCCCACTCGCACCATGGATGCTGAGGTGTTGTCGGCGATCACGTCTGGCAACGTGAACTTGAACGCTTCGTACCGTGAGTCGATCACCTCGATGCCACCCATCACCTGAGTGGTTGCGTCCAACACGTCGTGAGCAGTGACGGCAGAGCCGGAGAGGTCTTGGCCAATACTGAACACGAACTCTGGCTCGATGCGAGGATGAATCAATTCGGTCAGCGGTACGTCGTCAGTAGTCAACACCGACGTATCGAAGACCCACCCGTAACACGGCGCCGACACACCCATCTGCTGTTGCTTCGCAACAGAAGTCAATCCCAACTTGGCGCCAACGAGCTTCTCGCCCCGGGTCAACCGTAACGACACTAGTTCGTCTTGAATGAGGTACGCATCATCGACACTGAAGTCCCCAATTTGCGAAGCGATCGATTGCACTTCGACTCGTCGGTCGTATGCGTCCAGTAGGTACTCAGCCCAGTGGCGGTGATCAATGCTCATGTGAAACTCTCGTGAAACCCATGCTGGCAGATCATGCTGGCTACGGTGCCAGCGCCGCGCGTGCGTCGGCTGCATCGGTGTGGATCTTGCGAAGCTCGTCGGCCTGCGGTGAATATCGCATGGACCCATTGGATATCCACTGGTTGGCAAACTCGGCGCCTCGGCCGAACTTGGACCGTTCAAGTGGAAGCTTGATGACGTCGTGCGGCTCGCGCATGACTGCAATCGGGTCGCGGCCGTCTTTGACGGCATCGATTGCTTCGGAAAACATACGCCGCAACGCGACTACACCAACGTCGCTTTTGGTAATGCGTTCGGTGGTTCGGTCAGCAATCTCGCCTTGGGTCACCCAAGCCATCACGTCTTGGCCTTCGATGTAGTCGACAATGTGATTGCCCTGCTTGTCGATCCACTCGTACTCGTAGTCGATGCAGCCCGGATCTTGTGGCACCGCAAAGCCCTCTGGGGCGTGCACCGTATAGAACAACATCCAGGTGTGGGTGTCGTCTACCGGCACCCGGATTTGCATCTGGAATACACCGTTGCCGCCAACCCACATTTGGTAAGGGAACACCATTGGATGTCCAATGGTCCAGTCGTCAGAGTTTTCGTCTTGGCCCACCAGTAGGCGGCGCTTGATGATGCCGTGATCAAAAACGTCGAAGCCAACCTTTTCATGCTTGTTACGAAAGGCGCTGGGCATCTCGAAACCTTTTTGCTCCGACAGGAACTCGAAGTAGTAACCGTGCAGAGCTTCTACATGGTATGGATCTACTGCGTTCTCCATAATCTGCAACCAGTTGCACGGCAGCATGGATTGGCCGATGTCGCGTACGCCGTTCATGACGTATGCCTCGTAACGAGGAAGTTGCGGCGCAGGGCCGTTGCCGACATACGCCCAGATCATTCCGCCAAGTTCTTGCGCCTCACCAGCGAATACGCAGGAACCGGCCCGGAATACCGGCGAAGAGTCAGGCTCGGCCAGCATCTCAACGCATTCACCTTCAACGTTGAACTTCCAGCCGTGGTAGCCGCAGCGCAGACCATCGTCGTCGACGATGCCGTAGACCAACGAGGCGCCGCGGTGCGGACACCGCTCGGCCACAATGCCGTAAGCACCCTGCTTGGTCTTGAACACGGCCCAGTTTTCACCCAGTAAGCGCGCCTTCTTTATCGGGAACTCTTCAAGTTCACGAGTGAAGGCAACCGGATACCAGTAATGACGCAAGACATCGCCCATCGGCGTGCCCGGCCCTACCTGGGTGAGTTGTGTGTTCTGTTCTGCGGTTAGCACGATGGCTCCTTAGGGTTCCAAAAGTGTGACAACACCGGTTGATCCGTCGACTCGGATCATCTGGCCGTTGCGGATGCGGTTGGTGCCAAACACCGTACCGGTCACGGCGGGCACGTCGTACTCGCGACACACAATGGCGGCGTGGCTCATCATGCCGCCGATATCGGTGACGCAGGCGCGGATCTTGGGAAACACCGGCGCCCAGCTGGGAGCGGTGATGGGGGCGACGAGTATCTCGCCGTCTTCCACCAGGTCGATGTCTTCCGGACTGAACACCAGGCGAGCCTTGCCTTCCGCAACTCCGGGAGATGCGGCCATCCCTCGCACCGCATTGGGGTCGTCGTCATCGTTACCCAACCACGTCGACACCGATTCGCTGGTGATGCCCCACAGCATGATGGTGAACGGTTCGGTGATGACTTCGGGTGGGGTGCCGAGCGCCTTCGGTGGTCGGAAGTCTTTGAACTTCGCTACTAGCTCGCGACGACGTTTGATCTTTGGTCCCCAGTAATGAGCACCAGCAATGGGGGCGTTGACTGCCCAGCCCTGGTAGATGTCCCACAGCACTTCGTCCATCTCGTCGCGCTTGATGTAGAAGATGTCGTCACGTTCCACGGTGACGCCTTCTTTGACGAGCACGTCACCCAGCTGTTTGAGCTTCTTCCAGATAGTGGCCATTGACCAGTGCTCGATGTAGAAGTTGTGGTTCTCGACATACGGGAACACGGTTCGGGCCAAACCGAGTTTGCCTTGGAATGCCTCACGATCTTCATCGGTGTTGAGCAGCTCGGCATACTCTTCGACGATGCGATCGCGTTCCGCACGGATTGCTTCGATGGGTCGAGTGATGTCGACGCCTTCGTTGATCTTCTTGATGTAGTCACGCACAAACGCATGCGGGATTTCCGGATGATCGATCCACGTCTTTTCGTAGTGATAAAAGCCGCCACCGGAAGAGAAGTTGAACCACGGCTGGCTAATTTCTGTCCACGCGTCTTGCCATTGCTGGCCCGCCGGTGTTGTTTGCAGTTTGGCGGCGATGCCGACCAAATCGTCGGTCAGGAACACATCGGCGATGCCCAATTCGATTGCCTTGCGGGCGAGAACCTTCAACTCTTCGTTTGGTTTGAACAAATCAACCTCGACGCCAGACACCATCTTGGCAATGCCAAGGTCGGGGATCGACGGGAATGCTTGCTTGCAGAACCCGAAGAAGTCGAGATAGGCGGCGTAGCCCAGGTTGAGGAACTCGAAGTGATACATCCACGTTTTCAGACACAGGTCTTTGAAGCGGCGATACTCGGACTGCAGTTTGTAACCAGCGCCAATGCCAGCACCAGATGTAATCGTTTCGAGCGGTTCAATTTCGGGCAGCGGCGAAAAATCGATGTTCGAAATTTCTTCGATGTTTGCTTTGACCTTGCCCAGCCAATTGTCGTATAGAGCATCCCAGTTGCCGAAGTAATGCCCGGCACGTTCCATGAACTCGGGTACCCGCGCCTCGATGCGCGCACCGTCTTCAACGCCAACGGGAGAGAAGTATGGGTAGCCGTACAGCACTCGGAAGTCGATGCCATCCGCAGGGGGAATGCGGTAGTGGCGGCTATTGAACTGTCCAAGTGAAGCGATGGCAAATTCGAGGAACGTCGAATCCCACGGGGTCATGGCCCAACCCCA
>JANMEI010000888.1:0-8612 GCA_031376865.1 Acidimicrobiia bacterium
CACCGCACGAACGGTGAGGGATCGATCCACACCCGATTGAGTGCGCACCAACACCGATGAACCAACTTTCGGCACGAAGCCGTGCGTGGATCGGAAGGAGCTACCAACCACAATCGCACCCTCAGCATCGGACTGGGCAAACGCGTCGGCACCAACCTGGCCAACCAACGCGCTTCGGACATCGAGACCATCGGGCAATGATGCAACGACAACCCCACGACGGGTTGTGACCTGTTCGAAGGAAACAGGAAGGTCCTTCGAACGACTTTCGCCAACAAGTGGAGCTGCTACGGACGAGAGGGTCGGCAAGATCGACGCAACTGTTCCTGTTTCGAACTCCTGCATCAACAACGCATCTCGTTGCCCCGTCACTGATCGAGGCGAACTTCCGGCAAGTACGACAGCGACAGCGGTGGTGGTTGCGGCCAGCGCCAACGTGGCACCAACCAGCGGAAGAAGCGGCCACGGACCCGGACGGGTGGCTGCCCGAGTACGCAGGACCGACAGGGCCGGAGCGTCCACGCGAGGGACGCCAAAGCGTGCCATGTACTGCCCCGGGGCGGTACTGACGTATGCACCAACTAACCCGGCGATGACCACCAAGGTTCCGAGCGACAACAGCGCCGTACCGGAAGCGGCAGAAGGTTGTAACGACCAGTTTCGACGCATGACGAGTAGGCCAGCAAGAGACATCACTGCACCGGCAATCGCGACGAGTCGTTTCGAGCGGGCAACCGCCCACGTCACCACACAAACGCCCGTCCCAGCAATCAACACCGCCACCGGCCCTCGCCAACCAAGCAAACGAGACCACACACCCAGCGCAACACCAGCAATGGTCATCACGGCACCAGGGACAATCCATCGCCGCGCTGTCATCAGCGGAGCCCCACGCAACGCCAGCATTAGCGGGATGCGCTGGGTGAGCACTGAAATCACGATCCCGATCACGGCACAACAAGCCATCGACCAACTCACGGCCAACGTGAACAATTGGGCGGGACGATTGGATGCCAGCCACACCGGATCTGTTGATCCAAACGCAAGACGTCCGGCCACGCCTGACGCCACAGTTCCTAACGCAGCACCAACGAGTGCGCCCGGCACAACACTGAACAAGATCACGCCCATCCACATGCCGTGAATCATGTTGGAAGACAGTCCCAACATTCGTTCGCGAGCGGTGCGACGACGACGATCAACGAAACACGCCGCAGTCGTGAGCAGCACGGCTCCAGTTGAGAGCAACCCTCCGACGACTCGCTCTTCCCACAACCAACGTCCCCTGGTCCCGACCTGTTGCAACAACATGGTGAGTTTGAGGGGGTGCACATGAATAGTCGTTGACGAACCAGCAACAGCCAACTCGTCGTTTGGATCAGTGAGCGGTAGATCCGCAAGTTGATCAATAGCTCCGGTGAGTTCTTGGGCAACCCGTCCAACGTATACACGCGACTCGTAGGGGTCTGAGGTGCAACTGCGCTGATCCAGCGACAACTCTTCACCGGGTTTTGTCTGCGGTGCAAGCGGAGATCCGCAGAGGCTAATCAGCGACCAGTAGCGAATGGGTTCGGACCATCCCGCGCCTCGCAGATTGGCAAATGTAGTTGGATCAACAAACAATGTCGCTTCTTGGTCTCCGGTCGTTCCAGGAAGTCCAAGCAAACCCTTCTTCGGTAACACTTGAAGAAGTGAGATATTCGTCGTCGACGAGTTAGTAAGTACACTTATTGATGAACCGATGCTGATATTGAATTGCGATGCAAGTTCATCGGTCATCGTGACGCCATCGACCGAGCGAGACGAACCAAATCCAGATACTTCAGCACCGCCACCGAACAGACGTGCTCGAACCGGATCAAGCGAGATAATACGTACCCGATGTATTGAGCCAACATCGATCCACGCGTATGCCCATCTGACTTCGAGTGGCTCCTCGTCAAACAGTGACTGAAGGTCGGCGCGAGACCTCACGGCATCAATCACTTCGCGCGCAGCTGACTGCGTGACCTCATCTGGGGCTTCAACCACCAGATCCACAGGACCACCGAATACTGTGGCGGCGGCGCGGCTGGCGACTTCAGTATCTGATCGTGCAGATAATCCAACTGCAAGAGCCGCAGTCCCAAGGAGAACAGCAGCAAATGACGAGACGCTTCGACGAAAGTGCAATCGCCATTCAGCTATCGCCAAACGGGCCAGAGATCCATGCGTCACTGCGAAGACGAACCACGGAATCAACACGGCGCTGCAGATCAGCGCAAGCCTGATGAACGGTTCGGAAAAAGCCAATGCACAAATCCCAAGAAACAGCGACAGGTCTGCCACCAGAAATCCAAGAAAGCTTCGGCGCATAGCGCCTGACGATCGAGCGAACATCAGACATGCTCGCCGGAGTTACCCCAGGCAAGAGAACCGAGGTCGAGCACTTCGAGGCGTCCTGCATCGAGTTTCGCCACACGAGCAGTCGTGACCACAAACCGCTGGTCACGAGAAATCACCAGCACGGTTGCGCCACGCTGATGATGTTCGACGAGCGAGTGAATCACTAAAGCGCTGTGGTCGTCATCGAGGCCAGCGGTTGGATCATCGGCCCACACCACGAAGGGATCACCGGCGAGGGCACGAGCTACTGCAACCCGGGCTCGTTCGCTATATGACAACTGCGACGGGAAGAAGAACAATCGATCTTGAAGCGCAAACCGCTCGAGCTGACGAGTTGCTTCAGTTTGTGCCGCTTTGGCATTCCAACCTGCCGCCAAGAGAGGGAGGGCCACGTTGTCGCGCGCGTTGAGATCATCCACCAACTCATGACCCTGAGGAATGAACCCTGCGGAGGCAGCGCGGAACCGAGCACGATCGGCTTCGCTCCACGTGCCCATCTCTTCACCGTTGACGAAGATCTTGCCGCTGTCGGGAGTGTCGAATCCAGCAAGGCACTGCAGCAACGTTGTTGCCCCTGCGCCAGACGATCCACGGACCACGAGCAGATCACCAGGGGCCAAATCAAGGCTGACATCGTGGAGCACCGGGATTGGACCGAGCGGGCCGGCCAGTGTTCGATTGAGTTTCACCGCCGAGATAGTGGGAACAGCTGTCGAAACAACCCGGTCGACCGCCATTGGCGTGACGGCAAGGGCAACTTCGGTGTCTCGTATGACTGCGTCCAATACATCGATGGGGACATCGTGGGGCGCAGCAATGGGAGGGAACTCAACCGGTGGTTCCAATTCCAGTGGCCGGGGAAGTTCGGTGGGCTTCGGCAACTCAATAAGGGTCGGCCTGGATGGCTGCACCGCCTCGGCCGGTGGGGTCGACCAATCGGGAATCGTCAGCTCGTCATCGGAATCCACCAAAACCAAATGAGGTCGTGTGCTAGTCGCTTGAGACTCAACTGCCGCAAACTCACCTGCAGGAAACAAAACTGCAGGAAACTAATCGGCAGCAATTTCAACGACAGCAAGCTCCACGACAGGTTCCACAACAGCAGGCTTGTGAGCCGGTTCGAACACCACCCATGAAGGCGTCGGAACATGGTGATCAGACTCCAACGCCAGGAGCGGAACCAAGGTTGACTCGGCACCAGGCGAACGCATCGAATCGTGTGGCGGGACCGCCACACGTGCTTCGGTCGGCGAAGCACTTGGTGGAGTCGACTTCGGTTGGTCAACGTTCGCTTCATTGCCGAGACGCGACGCAACGTCTTCGACCGTGGGCCATCCAGCTCCTTGAGGATTCCACTCGTTGCGGTCAAGCACAGCCGGAGGTTCCACACCCCAGGGAGATGATTGCTTAACGGCGGGTTGCGCGTCGCCGACAGCGAAATGTCCGGTGGGGATCACTGGAGCTGCATGGGCAATCGATGTGTCTGTTGTCTTGAGCACCGGACTATTCAGCTCAGCAGCAAAACCTTCCACTGAGTTTGTTCGGAATTGCTCCTCATCGGCTTCCGGCCCAACCATCGGCATGCCTGGGGTAACAGGAATGATGTTCTCCAGTGGACCAAGGCCCTGGGGCGCAAGATCGACCGGTAACACAACCCCCTGTTCAGCCAACAGGGTGGCCATCACCTCAGGATCGGGATCAAGCACGGTGTAGCCCAAGTCGATCGCCTGCGACCGAGTTAACGCGACCAATGTTGGATGCCCTGCCTGCAGCACAACGGACACGCGGTCAGCTGAGATACCAGCCAGCTGGTGGTGAGGTTCGGTCATGGCAGTGTTTCCGTCACGATTTTCGCGCAGTCTGGGAAGACGAAACACCGAGCGGGACTGCTTCGACGGAACGGCTACGGACGGATCTTCTCGCCAACTGACTTCCTCGTTGCGATTGACGAGGCTTTGCGGGCCCTGTGTCCCAGCCTTTTCCGCACCAGCCAGGGGCTTGAGGGGCTCTCGCTGACCCCTAATCGGGGTCTCAGGTGGATCCCCTAGGTTTCCGCTCGGCTCGGACATACCTAGTACTTCGGCACGAGAAACTCGTTACTTGAACGATTCTTCAACCATCACTGAAGCGTGATTCAGCAACTATCCCAGTCGCTGCAACTGCAAACGTGGCACCGAAACGACAAAACTACGAACGTTGCCGCGCTGAGGTCATCGCGGCACCAGCTGATTGGCACCGCTGTAACAGCGACAGTGCCGAGGTAGTCGGTGTAATCAACAGCACTCGTTCGTCGGCGATGGCCTGGGCCGGTGTGAACCATTGCAAGTCAGACATTTCACGACCATCGGCAGACAATACCCCGGCGGTGTCGACCGACCCATCAGCGCCTGACCCGCCATCACCAACGGGTTGTGCGATCGTTGGACACTGCGTAACGAAAAACCGGGTATCAAAGCGCCGTGTTCCTCCGATCGGGGTAATCCATCGGGACCACGGAACAATCTGGTGTGCATGAATAGCAGCACCATACGTAGACAGGATGGCTCCGAAGGTGCGGTTTCCGGCGAGCAGTTCAACCCGGTCGCGTGCCAACCGCTCAGCGAAACCCTCGTCTCGAGACGCGGCAACAGAGAGGGCAAAACCACTTCGATCGAACGCGAGGAGTAGGCCTGACTCTTCGAAACACTCACGAACGGCGGCTACCCAGAACCGCAAACCACCAGATTGGAGACCAAGCAGCGCAGATGCAGTTCGATCATCGAGCCCGTCGATCGCGTTAATGCACTGAGGCGAAGCGTCTTCATCATCAACGACCCCGCCCGGAAACACATACGCTCCTGGAAGAAACGAGGCGCTTAACGACCGCTGCATCATCAGCACCTGAAGCTCGCGGGGAGCGTTGGCTGTGTCGCAATCACGGAGCACCAAAATGGTGGCGGCATGACGAATCGAGGCCGTTGCGACTGGCGACAACGCTGGGACGATGGCACTTGACTCCCAAACGGCGCTTGACACCCAAAAACTCTACTGGGAAGGTACGGTTGAGGGGTGCCTGCACCCAGTAACTCCCGGGATCTCACCAGCGAATTCACCGCAGACTTCAGTGATGACTTCGCGGATGACTTCGCGGGTGACGTTACCGGTGACCTCACCGGGGAAAGCGGAGGTGACTGGCTGCTCGACAGCCTGATCGACACGACGGCCGCCGGAGTGCCTCGACAGAAAAACTACGGCATAACCGACGACTCAGACGGAGACGGAGACGGAGACGACAGTTCTTCGTGGGAACGTTCCGTCATTGGCGAGGCGGGACCAGTTAGTGGACCAACGGCTCCCGCGACCGCTCGACTGACACAGGACATGGCGGCTGAATCTCAACAGCCAACCAAAGCAAAAGCTGCCACTCCACCAACGCCAAAACCAAAACGACCCACTCGGCGAAATCGGCGGTCGCTTCGGCGCCAAGACAAGCGGCTGGCCGAACGTGAAGCAAAAGCGCTCATGCATCGACGCCCGTTGTGGCGCGGCCGAATCGTCCCGAAAACCGTTCTGGGCATTTCCTTCACGATGCTTACCACCGGACTGGCGATGGCGGTAAGCGGCACGCTGCTATTCATGAACTACCGGTTCCGTCAGGACCAGTCCGATGCCCTCGTGCGTAACTTCCCCTCGCAGGTTCGCCAAGCGCAACGAGCGGTCACCAACGAGGGCCGCAACGCACGGTCACAGATCCAAGCCGAACTCGAGCCACTGAAAAAACTGGCCGCTACCGCTGAAACACTCACCGCTGTACTCAAAACCGCCGAGCCATCAGTATGGGCCATTCGAACATTCGACGTTGATGGGCAAGGTACTGCAGGCACTGCGTTTGTGGTGGCCAGCGACGACGAGAAAACGTTCATGCTCACGTCGCTCACTGTGGTGCAGGCGTCAACCGTCAAACCAGGACCAAAGATCCTCGTTCGCAAAGGCAACAAAGAAGAAGAAGCGACACTGTTCACCTGGGATGAAGAGCGCGACCTTGCGCTGCTCGTGGTAGCCATTGGCGACCAGCCTCCGCTCAGTTGGGCGTCACCCGATGCAACCAAACTGGGAGATCAAGTATTCGACGTGTCTGGCTTCGGCGCAAATGATGCGTCAATCGTTGAAGGTCGCGTCGCAGACGTGTGGATCGACGGTATTCAACACACCGCACCAATCGGCACCCACTTCCGCGGTGGCCCAATCATCGACGGTGATGGACGCGTCGTTGCCCTCTCATCACGAACCTATGCACCTTTAGGTTTTGTATCCGATGGGGTGTTCTTTGCACCACCAATTCAATCCGCCTGCACCAAGGTGCTGCGCTGCTTGAATAACCGAGTCGATGGAGCAGGGGCTCAGCGCTAACTGACGTAACGCTGCACTACTGCGTTGGAACCGCAAGTACCGCAGGCGGTGCTGGCTCTGGCGCCGACGGAGGTGGCTCGGGGGCAGCCGTTGGTGGCGGTTCAACTGGTACACCAGCAGTCGGCGGGGGCTCAAGAACCGGGAGCGTCGTCGGAACCTCGACAACACTGACGGGAGCCGGAAAGGTCGTTACCGGTTCCAGTCGTGTGCCGAACTGCCCTGACTCCTCATCGGCGACTGGTGGGTTGCCTGCTGTTTCCACCTGACGACGGCTGGGGATCTGAATCGGCTTTCGTCGACCACCAGGATCAATGCCGCCGCGGGCCTGTCGACGCAATTGTTCTTTGCGTGACACCGATGCTTCTTTGCGAATCGGCAGCGGTTCGGCAAACTGAAGAATCGGCTCGTTTTCCAATGCAGCGGTCATGTATCGATGCCATGTCATGGCCGGCAACGAACCACCGGTGACGCCGCCGCGAATACCCTTGATTCCACGCACTGGCTTCAAGCTGTCCTTGTAACCAATCCACACGGCAGTCGACAGGTTCGGGGTGAAGCCAACAAACCATGCGTTGCCGTTGTTCTGCGAGGTACCCGTCTTGCCAGCCACGGGGCGGTCTTTCAACGCAGCCTTTGGTCCGGTACCACCCGGACCAACGACACCGCGCATCACGTCCACAACGTTGTCGGCCACTACCTCGGTAAGGATTCGCTTGCCGCGACGGGTGGCGTTGTCTTCCAACGTTTGACCATTTGCGTCGACAACTCTGATGACCGGGGTTTGTGGCATGCGAAGTCCACGATTCGCGAACACCGAATACGCCGATGCCATCTCCAAAGGCGACACATCAAAACCACCGATGGAATAAGACGCGCCGTGGACCTTGCGGTCGTACCACGCACCGGTGATACCAAGATCTTGAGCCATTTTGGCAACGTTACGAATGCCTACGTCCATTCCTAAGCGCGCATAGGCCGTGTTGACAGACTTCACCGTCGCGACCCGCATCGACACTTTTCCGTAGGACGCGCTTTCATAGTTCTTGATCGGCCTCCCACCACCGGTTGGAAAATAGGTTTGCCCCGAATAGGTGCTCTCGGGCGTAACGCCACGGGCGAACCCCGCGGCCAACACAATCGGTTTGATCGACGAACCAGGCGAACGGCCCGTACCGCCACCGTCAATATCGCCACTGGTGAGGCATTCCGGCGCAAGGTCTGGATCATGGCCAAGTCGCTTGCGCAACGTTTCCAGTTCGGGGCACAACCCCAAAGCCAGATTGACCTGGCCACCGGGTGCATCAAAATCTCGGCCGCCCACCAGCGCACGAACAAATCCCGTCGAAGGTTCAACCGAAACGATCGACGTTTCTAAGTTTTCCGGCGTGCCCTTCAACAACCATGCTGCAGACTCTTCGGCCTTCGCCTGCATATCGGGAACGATCGTCGTATAGACAGCAAGACCGCCGCGATACACACGCTCTTCGCCGTATTTCGCAATCAGGTACCGCCGCACGTAGTCGACAAAGTATGGGTACTTAACAGGAGTCTTGGGGCGCTGATATACCTTGGTTACCGGTTGTCCGATGGGCGGCACGGACCCATCGTCTGGGTCAACCCATAACTCTTCACGCAGCGTTTCGTCGTGTTCAAGTTGCGAGATGTATCCCTCAGATAACAGCTTCCCTAAAACCACTTTGCGCTTAACTTCACTGGCGTCGCGATGATCTCGCGGTTCGTAACGTGACGGTGCCGGAATGATCCCGACCAGCGTGGCTGCTTCGCTCAGCGTCAAGGCCGAACGGGCGCGCTGCTGCATATCAACGTTGATCGTTTCA
>JANMEI010000904.1:0-12935 GCA_031376865.1 Acidimicrobiia bacterium
GGTCGTCAACAGAAGGGCCAGGCCGACGGCCATCGAATATCGCATCAGACAGACTTAGCAAGCAAAGTATGGCCTCGGCAAGGTTCAGGTGAATGAATCTGCATTCAATTTCCCTCAGGTTGCTGAACCGTTTGTCGCGCCTCTCGCGACAAACGGTTCAACTAACTCCGCTATTCGAGTTGGAGGAGGGAGTCTCCGCCGGTCAGCGTGCCGTTGTCGCGGTAGACATCGAGCTTGTGACGGGTGTCTTTGATGTCCAGGTTTCGCATGTGCAGCTGACCAATACGATCCAACGGCACAAACTCACCATCGCCTGACTCCATCGACAACCGCTCGGGTGCGTAGGTGAGGTTGTCGCTAACCGTGTTGAGGATTGTCCAGTCATCACCACGACGCAATCGCACCGTCACCTCTCCGGTAACAGCGGACCCCACCCAACGCTGCAACGATTCGCGCAACATCAACGATTGCGGATCAAACCATCGACCCTCGTACAACAGGCGACCAAGCTTGCGACCGAAGGTTCGGTAGTTATCAATCGTGCCTTCGTTATGAATGCCACTTACTAAGCGCTCATAGGCAATGAACAGCAAACCAAGCCCGGGTCCTTCGTAGATGCCGCGGCTTTTTGCTTCGATGATGCGGTTCTCGATCTGATCGCTCATGCCAAGACCGTGACGACCACCAATGGCATTGGCTTCAAGTACTAAGTCAACTTTCGATTCGAATCGTCGACCATTGAGCGAAACCGGCCAACCCTGTTCAAATCCGATCGTGATCTCTTCGGCATCGATTTTCACCGCAGGGTCCCAATGCTTCACACCCATGATGGGCTCGACCAGATCCATTCCTTCGTTCAAAAACTCGAGCTTCTTTGCTTCATGAGTTGCGCCCCAGATGTTGGCATCGGTGGAGTATGCCTTCTCGGTCGAGTCTCGGTATGGGAATCCACGAGCAACCAACCACTCGCTCATCTCTTTGCGGCCACCGAGCTCGTCAACAAACACCTGGTCAAGCCATGGCTTGTAGATGCGCAAGTTGGGGTTGACCAACAACCCGTAGCGATAGAGCCGCTCGATGTCATTGCCCTTGTAGGTTGATCCGTCACCCCACACATCGACCCCATCAGCGTGCATGGCTCGCACCAACATGGTGCCGGTGACGGCCCGTCCTAACGGCGTGGTGTTGAAGTACGTCTTCCCGGCAGTCGAGATATGGAACGCGCCGCACATCAACGCAATCAAACCTTCTTGCACCAACTCTTCACGGCAGTCAACTAGCCGTGCCTCTTCGGCCCCGTAAATCTTTGCCCGGTCGGGGACCGATCCAATGTCGGGTTCGTCGGCCTGACCAAGATCGGCGGTGTAGGTGTAAGGAACCGCCCCCTTCTCTCGCATCCACGCCACTGCAGCAGAAGTATCGAGGCCACCAGAGAAGGCGATGCCAACTCGTTCGCCGACCGGCAGGTTCATCAGGACTTTCGACATATGCCTACAAACTACTTGTCCGTAACGCTGCCATTGTTGGGGGCACTACCCAGGGAGATCTAGGGGTTCTTCCCGGTGTTCAAGACTTTGCTTCCTTGCGAGGGTGGACTCATGAACTTCATCACTTTCTTGTCCTGCCTTGCTGTGTTGTCTGTTGGGGTCTGGGGACGTCGGTCCCCGGAGGCTCGCGGTGCGCTGACCGCCTTGCTGGGCGCCGGCGGTCTGCTGTGTTTCTTTGGCGGATTTCTCCTGGTTGGGCTATTGGGCTTCGGGTTCTTGGGGTACCTCTCGATGACCATGGGCGCATTTGCACTTGCTGTGGCGATCCCCGTCATGCACGTGGGAGCTCCCAAGATTGCATGAACCCAGTAGGTCCTTTGGTCTGGTTGACTCGATGGTCTCGTGACTAGTCGACCCCCAACCAGACCCAAATCGCGATCTGCTAGTGCCACTCGTCGACGCAAGCCAAAGCAGCCACTTCGAAGGACCGGCAAGACCAAACGACGGACCCGCACAAAACGAACATCGAATCGACGCAACCTGATCATCGGCTCAATCAGCCTGGCCTTAGTAGTCGCCGCGTTGTACGTCTTCACCATTCAACCGGAGCGAGAGCGACAAGCTGCATGGAAACGTATTGGACGCTGCGTGCCTGTTTCGGCGACTTCGCCGGCGGTCGAGTGCACCGGGGTTCGGCTGGTGTCGCTTCGCTTGCCTCGGTCGTTTGCTGCCTGCCCTCGTATCCGCCAGAAGACTGGGGGTGCTTGTGCAGTGCCCGTTAACGCGGAAGCGCTTCCCCACTTCACCGTGGCCGTGGCACGGATCGATCAAGCGGGTCTTGGTCGTTATGTGACGGAGTTTCAAACGGTGAATCGTCGCCGATGCAAGAACGCCCGCACTGGCGGATACATCGCTGGGTGCGTATCAAAACACAGTTACGGCATCGCCGCCGACATCAGGCCGTTTGATGACAACAGCCGGTGGAAACAGGTTGTAGCGGAGGAACCAGGTGTGCAGGAAGTCATCGACATCTTCCGCGACGAAGGTTTTCGTTGGGGCATGACGTTTGCCAACAACCCGGACCCCCAGCATGTCGAATGGTCCCCGTAATCGGGCTCATTAAAAGATTTCTTGTGTACTTTCATTACATATGAGAGCATTTGAGAATGGCACCATCAACCAGCACCAGAGTCCTCGGACAACTCGACGCCATGTCGTCCTTTGCCAGTCGCAGCGCAATTCGGGCTGAAGACATCACCACCTTCGGGATCCGGGCCGCAACGGCCCTCGCAGAATTCAACCAAGCAACGGAGCCAGCATTTCGAGTTCATTCGACCGCCGCTGACGCGCTGATCGGTCTTGGAGCCGCCCTCAACGATCTCGACACGTACGTCAGTCAGATCGCGTTGGCGCTTCGTAATGCTGACACCGGAACGATCTCACAGCCGATCGCCGCGGCAGCCGTCGAACCACGGCTGGACATGATTACCGAGTTGGAACGTGGTGCCAACCGCGCCACCACTGCGCTCCTCAAAGACAATTTTGACTTCCTCGACACGTTGAGCGGAGGCGCTGACAACGGAAAATTGTCGATAGGCAACTTGCAGCACTTGGCCGGACAGACCGATAAACCCGAACTGGCCGCAGCGGCCGCGTGGTCGCTTGAACACCCGATGGTGCTACCAAACATGGATACCGAAGCTCGAACAAATTGGGTTGGCGAAAACGGCAAGCTGATCAGCACGGCCTACCCTTCTGAGGACTACCTCATCGAGCTCAACGAAATTCTGGACTACGAGCGACGCCGAGAAGCATTTTATACGTTAACTGACGAGTTTGGCGCGGTCGATTCTGGCGATGCACTGGGCCGCGGCGCCAACGACGGCAAAATCTCTGAGGGCGAACTGCACAAGGTGCAGATGGATGCAACCTTCTCTCCAGACTTTCGCTCTGCTGCCGGACTCTTGCGCCACAACAACAATGCGCTCAACGGCTTCTTGTCCAACAACGACGACACCGCCGGCCGGTTTGATCTCGACGAAGTTGCCAAGCTCTACACCGATCCTCGTAGTCCACTGCCCAAACGGAAAACCAACCTGCACAAGGTAATCTGCAACACTTCGGGCTTCTACAGCTACCTCGGCTGGGCTGACCTTGTTCGCGACGGCAACCCACTCTCACCTACGCAATATGCTGCCGGAAAACGGTTGAGAACCCAACAAAAGGCAGCCAAGATTGCGTTCGACTCGGCGAAAGCTTCAGGGGTTACCGTTGCCAGGGTGGTCGGAACCGGCAACGCGTATGTTGCTGTGCCATCAACTGCAGCGGATACTTATTGCAGAAACAACAACCCAGACACCAAAACTTGGGGAAACGTCAAGCCGATCCGAGTACCTCAAAAGGGTAAGAAGAAGCGATCCTAGATGGTTCCTCAGCCAGAATTGCGACTCGTGGTTGCATAATGTCCAGATCTGAGGGAGACTCGAAATTATGGCTAATCCTGTTCTCACTCCCAAGGCATTCGAGTCTGCCGGTGTTGCAACCACCGGCGACGTCATGACGAAGGAAAACACCGCAAACGCAATCGCCACCTTGTTTGGCGTCTTTGGCATCGCTTCGTTTTTCGGATGGACGCTGGCCAAGCAAAACGGAGTTGTTGCCGTCTTCCCTGGCTGGCTAATAATCGCTGTTATTGCTGCGATCGGAATCGCCATCGTCACCAACTTCCGGCGTGAACAGGCGATGCCGCTTGGCCTTGCCTACGCCGTTGCGAAGGGTATGTTTATTGGCGGTTTCTCCCACGCCATGAACGTCCGGTACAACGGGATTGCCCTCCAGGCGCTACTTGCCACCAGTGCAGTGTTCGCCGTCATGTGGGTCCTCTGGCGTACCGGCACCATCAAGGTCACCGAGCGATTCAAGAGTGTCGTGATGGCCGCCACCATGGGTGTCATGGTCATGTACCTCATCTCGTTCGTAGCCAGCTTCTTCGTCAGCGTGTCGTTCCTGTCCAGCCCATCGCCGCTTGGGATCTTGATGTCCGTTGCTATCGCTGGCCTAGCTGCATTTAACCTGTTGCTTGACTTCGACATGATCGAAAAAGGCATCGCCTATCGAGCCCCCGGCCACATGGCTTGGTTCTCTGCTTTCGGGCTCCTCGTCACTGTCGCCTGGCTCTACCTCGAGATCCTCCGCTTGCTGGCCAAGCTCAATCGTCGATAGCGGTCACTGACCTATTCAACAACCTTCACAAAACATTCGTACACTCGCAAGATGGCCACTCCAACCACGACGGAACCAACCACGCAGCAAGTAGCCCTCTACCTCCAAGATGCTCACACCATTCGTGAGGGCATGGACATTGTCCAGTACGCCGAGGCGAAAGGTTTTCACGCCGTCTGGCAGGCCGAAAGCCGCCTCGTGCGCGATGCAATACCCCCAATGGCGGCTTTCGCAGCCGTCACCAACACCATAAAAGTTGGTTCAGGCGTCGCGGATTGCTGGAGCCGCAACCCTGCTCGATTGGCCGCCACGTTTTCCACGCTCGACGATCTTGCGCCGGGCCGCATCATCTTGGGGTTGGGCGCCTGGTGGGATCCGTTGGCAGCCAAGGTCGGCATCGAGCGTGCCCGCCCGCTCACCGTGATGAAGGAAGTTGTCACCGTCTGCCGAGCACTGTTAGCCAACGAAACGGTCACGTTCAACGGTCACTACGTCAAGGTCGATGGCATCGAGCTGGACTACGTCTACCAAGAGCGGCGCCCGAAAGATGTGCCCATCTATATCGGTGCGACGGGCATGCAAATGATGGAACTCACCGGTGAAATCGCTGATGGTGTGGTGTTGAACTACCTCGTCTCACCGACCTATAACGCACAGGCCATGGAAGCACTGGAAAAGGGTGCTGCCAAGCGAGGTAAGTCTGCATATGATTTGGATCGCCCGCAGCTGGTGGTCTGCTCGGTGCATGAGGATCGCAAGACCGCACTCGACATGGCCCGCATGATGGTGACGCAATATCTAGGTCAACAACCACACATCATGAAAGCCAGCGGGGTGCCGCAAAGCCTGTTGGACAAGGTGGGTGAAGTGCTGACCTGGCCGGCCACGCACGAGCAGGTTGAGGCGGCATCGAAACTGGTGCCTGACGAGATTGTGCAGATGCTCACTGCGTCGGGCACTCCAGCTGAGGCACGGGCAAAGGTGGCCGAGTACATCAAGAACGGCACCACCTGCCCCATCTTGTACCCACTAGGTGATGTCAAAGCAATGATTGATGCTTTCTCAGGTTGGCAGCTGTAAGTTCGCTTACTGCTGAGTCTTCTTACTTTTTGACTCGTTCTTCAGTGGGCTTGCCCGCTGCTTTCCATGCAGCGAAACCACCGTCGATGTGACACACCTCGTCGGTGGTAAAGCCCATCTTGTGCAAGGTGTCAGCTGCCAAAGCTGACCGCCACCCGCCACCACAGAACAAGACCATCTCTCGACCCTCACCAAACACCGGCTTGTAATACGGGCTGGCTGGATCTACCCAAAACTCCAACATTCCCCGAGTGACGTTCAACGCTCCCGGCATCACGCCTTCACGGTCCAACTCTCGGGGATCGCGAAGGTCAACGAACAGCACAGCGGGATCAGCCAACTTGGTGGCAGCCTCATCCAGGGTCAATGTCCGGACCCGGCTCAGGGCATCGTCGACAAGGGCACGGAATCCGGTAGTGAGCGGCATAGGAGTTTTCTAGCGCGTCTCGGCGTCGTTGGGTTTCACGAACTGGACCTTTGTCACCTGATTGGATTACCTTGCGTGCCCTCGGGTGAGGGAAACTAAGGAGATGTTGCAGTACACCGCTCCGCTTCGCGATATTCGCTTTTCTCTTGACCTCGTCGGTTCCGACGATCTCACGAAGCTTGCCGGGTTCGAACACGCTGACACCGAGACCATCGTTGGCTTGCTCGACGAGTTTGGGCGCATGATTTCTGACGTCTGGTCACCCACCAACGAGACCGGCGACCGAGAAGGCCTGAAGGTCGACACGGCAACGTCGACCATCACCACACCGACCGGGTTTCGGGACGCCTATCAGGCCTATGCGCAAGCGGGCTGGGCCGGCGCAGCACTTGACTCCGAATACGGCGGAGGCGGTTTCCCTCACTTAACCGGTGTCGCCATGGGCGAGTTGTTGTCGTCTGCCAACATGGCGTTGGCCTTGTGTCCGATGCTCACGCAAGGTGCGATCGATGCACTTCTTGCCTATGGGTCAGAGTCACAAAAGGAAACCTTCCTTCGCAAGCTGATCAGCGGCGAGTGGTCTGGCACCATGAACCTGACCGAGCCTGATGCCGGGAGCGACGTCGGTGCCCTGCGTGCGAAGGCAGTCCAAGCCTCTGACGGGACCTGGCGCATCACCGGCCAAAAGATCTACATCACCTGGGGCGAACATGACATGGCCGACAACATCATTCACCTGGTGTTAGCCCGCGTCGACAATGCTCCCGCAGGAACGAAAGGCATCAGTTGCTTCATCGTGCCCAAGTTCCTCGTCAACCCGGACGGCTCGCTTGGCGCCCGCAACGATGTGAAGCTGGTTTCAACGGAACACAAGATGGGTATTCACGCCTCACCCACGTGCGTGTTGGCCTTCGGTGACGACGGTGAAGGCGCCTTCGGCGAATTGATTGGCGAGGTGAACGCTGGCATGCGCACCATGTTTGTCATGATGAACAATGCGCGCTTATCAGTAGGCCAGCAGGGTCTCGCAGTCGCCGAACGGGCGTACCAACACTCAGTCAACCACTCCGTGACTCGCGTTCAGGGGCGCCCGGTGGGCGGAGGATCGCATGATCCAATTGTCGGACATCCCGATGTTCGCCGGATGCTCATGACCATGCGCAGCCACATCGAAGCAATGCGACACCTCATCTTCCTCAATGCGAAAGCCATCGACGAGTCTCGCCACGGTGCAACGCCTGAACAACGCGCCGCAGGCCAGGAATTGGCTGACATGCTGACTCCGCTATCAAAGGCGTGGTGCACCGATCTAGGTAACGAACTGTGCTCGGTAGCCGTGCAGATCCACGGCGGAATGGGATTCTGCGAAGACACCGGGGTTGCCCAGTTGTATCGCGACATTCGTATTGCGGCTATCTATGAGGGCACCAACGGCATCCAAGCGTTAGACCTTTACGGTCGCAAGCTCGGTTTACGTGGCGGATCAGCAATTGCCGATCTGATCGCTCGTATGCGCGCAGACATCCATCCTCTGGCCGCTGTTTCACCGGTCATGAGCTCGCAATTGACCGATGCCATCGACACTGCCGAGCAACTGACTAAATGGATGCTCAACGAAGGTCGAGCTTCGGCCACTGATGGCATGGCCGGCGCAACGCCCTACCTTCGTGTCATCGCCACGGTGGTTGGCGGCTGGCTGATGGGCAAGCAAGCAATCGCCGCTGCGCAATCGGCCACAGCAGGCGATGCTGATGGTTACTACGCCGCCAAAGTAGCAACCAGTGCGTTCTATCTTCATCAGGTGCTGAGCACCATTGATGGGCTCACCGCACAAATCACGGCTGGATCAGCAGAGCTGTTCGCCATACCAGATGTCATGTTGGCCAGCCGATAGCGGTAGTAGACAAGAGCTATGCCTTGGCCTCCTGCCCACGCCCTTTGCACACCCGACGAGATCAACCGGGTCGTTGCCGAGTTGTGGCCAGGTGGCACCGGTGCACGAGCGACAGCAACCGGCCCGACGTGGGCGATTGCGGCATCCACGCCTGATCAAAAGACCTTGCGACCAGGCGCAATCATCAGTGGACCTACTGTGTTTGCGCTGGCAGATTGTGCGCTTTGGTATGCCGTGTTTGCCACAGTAGGTATCGAACCGATGGCGTTGACGAGCGAGTTGTCGATCCGGTATCTCCGGCCTGCTCGTGGCACCACACTGTATGCCCGTGCCGATGTTCACCACGCCGGTAAACGATCCGTGATCGGGACCATTCGTTGCTGGATGGATGACGAAACTGGCACCGACGCATCATCGGTTGCCGTTGCTCAGGGTACGTACGTGCGGCCGGCGTCGTAAGACGAGCGGGCATTGTGTTGAGTTACAGCGTTGCTTTGGTGCCCTGGTAGCGAGATCGTTCTGCGTTGAACACCACGTTGTCGGCTTCGTCTTGGGCCCGATCCAACGTCTTGTACCGGAAGTACAGGTAGACCCAGCCGATCGGGAAGTTCCAAATGTTGATCATCACTGACACCATCTTGGCGATGGCAAAGCTTGGGAGCGCTCGCTGGCATTGGTAATACGCAAGCCAGTTGAGCACGATCGTGAGAATCAGGAATCCGGAGAATGCGCCGAACACCAACGTGTCAGACACGGGTGCCTTGGTCAAGATGCTGCCAACGATGCCAGCCACAAAAAGAGCTACGAAAATCAACCGGAAGATGGTTCCAACAATGGCTCGGACAAGAAGACCGACCTGCGCCTTTTTCAAGATCGAACGATCAACCCGTCGCTCGGCTCCTGCATAGGTGAGCACGGTGTCGTTGACCACGCTGCCATGCACGGTCAAGCGGCCCATCTTGTCTAACTGCATGCCGCTTTGTGACGTGGTCTTACGACCATTGGCGTTCAGCGAGTCGACCAGCTCAGTAACCGGCGGATGCATCGCATAGTCAATCGGTGCTGCAGTGAGCGCGACGCC
The DNA here is from genome assembly GCA_031376865.1 of Acidimicrobiia bacterium. GTDB lineage: Bacteria > Actinomycetota > Acidimicrobiia > Acidimicrobiales > JANYDT01 > JANNBN01. The sequence continues at coordinate 9,192 of JANMEI010000904.1, forward strand.
ATCGCACACGACGGAGTACTCCGTCGGGCCGTTTGGCCGGCGACCGGTGACAAACAAATGCCGACCGTCGGGCGTAGCACCCTGCATGCCGGTCCCGAGCAACACGCCAGGACCATTGAGACGGGTCAATCGCACACCGGCATACTCAATGTCGATGTGCTTTTCGCCCATATCCCATTTGAGTAGCACGACCTTTTGGCCGTACGGATCAAGAAAGAATTGACCTGGCATCGCTGGCCTCCATCGACTGTCCGCGCACGATTTTGCGCAGGTGTGCGTGAGTGCACACTCGATGCTTCGACCAACACAGGTCACAGCGTTACCCAAAAATTGATGACCAGCTGCTAATTCACCAGCGAGTCGCGGCCAGCCCAGTAGGGCTCGCGCAGCTTAAATTTTTGTAGCTTGCCGGTTGCCGTGCGGGCCAGGTCTGTGCGGATCTCCACCGAGGTGGGGCATTTGAAATGCGACAACCGCGACCGGGTGTAGTCGATCAGCTCGCGCTCTGAAGCGGTTGCATCCGGACGCAACACCACGAGCGCCTTGACCGTTTCGCCCCATTTCTCATCGGGAACACCGATCACGGCACACTCGGCCACCGCTGGGTGTTGAAACAAGCAGTCCTCAACTTCGATCGACGAAACGTTTTCTCCGCCGGAAATGATCACGTCCTTTTTGCGGTCAGCAATCACCAAATAGGCGCCATCCAGGAACCCTCCGTCGCCCGTATGGAAATACCCATCGCGCAATGCCTTCGCACTTTCTTCGGGCTGCTCCCAATACCCTTCGAACACATGATTAGCACGCGCCAGAATTTCACCCTCGTCGTCAATCTTGATCGTGACCCCCAACGCCGGAGCACCAGCGCGAGACAAGAGTTTTGATCGACTGGCAGCGTCGAGATGATCCCATTCGGCGCGAGTGCGGTTGATCGTGAGCAGCGGCGCGGTTTCGGTGAGCCCGTAGATCTGAATGAACTCCCAGCCGAGGTCAACTTCGACGCGTTCAATGGTTTTGGACGGAGGCGGCGCGCCGGCAACTACTATGCGTACAAGGTATCTGCCCGGGACGGTTTGACCCGTTTCTCGTCGCTTTGCTGCGGCATCGAGTGTCATCGACACCACTGCTGGGGCCCCACACATGAAGTTGACACCATGCTGTTGCACACGGGTCAAGATGTCTTCACCATCAACCTTGCGGAGCACCACGTGCGTGCCACCCATACCGGTGACGGCGTACACCTGCCCCCACCCGTTGCAATGGAACATGGGGAGGGTATGTAAGTACACATCACGATCTGACACGCCAGTATGCCAACCGAACGTGGTGGCGTTGGTCCATGCGTTGCGATGCGTGATCTGCACACCTTTGGGCCGTGCGGTAGTGCCAGAGGTGTAGTTGATCGTGGCCGAAGCGTCTTCGTTGGGCTCCCACGGAGTGGGCTGCGGCGCAGCTTCGTCGATCTCGTCGAACCAGCCGTTGTCTTGTTCGCCGTCCATCACGATGAGGTGCTTAACGGGGAGGTCTTTGCACACCTCGTACTGATCGGGATCCACGAACAGCACGGTGGCTCCGGAGTGCTCAATGATGTAACCGATTTCTTGTTGGTTGAGTCGAAAGTTAATCGGCACCAACACGCGTCCAAATTGCGATGTCCCCCAGAACGACACCATAAACCGGGCCGAGTTGGGCGACACCATGGCAACCCGGTCGCCGACACCAAGCCCCAGGTCTTCGATCTTGCGGGCGAAGTTGCGGACCCGTTTACCGAAGCTGGCGTATGTGAACGATCCGAGCGAGCCGGGCGTGCCTGGTTCGTCGATCACTGCGGTTCGCTCTGGGTAGACAAGGACGGCGCGGTCGAGATAATCGCCGACGGTGAACTGGACCTTCATGTGTGCTCCTGCAAAACGGGCGGAAAACAACCGGAGGCCTATCTTGGCGCGTCAGTTCAGGCTGAGGCGCGATTTGTGAGAGTTACTTTTCGCTTTCTTTTGTGAGGGTTACTTTTCGCTTTCTTTCGCCTCAGCTGTGACTCCGGAGAGTTCGGCGATTCGTCGACGAGTTGCGACCGAGGTTGGAAGCGCGAGCGCAAAGCTGTCGCTCTCGCGAATCACATTGAGCCCAACGATGCGGCCTTCCAGGTCGAGCACCGGCCCGCCGGAGGAACCTTGTCGCAGGGGTGCAGTGTGTTCAAACGCGCCGGTGATCGGTTGATTCATCGGGGAATGAAACGTGCGGTCAATTGCGCTCACAAAGCCATGGCTCAGGCTGAATTGCGCTCCGGCGCGTGACGCCGCAAACACCACGGCTCCGATCCCCGGCCCAACTTCGGCCCAGATCGAGGCAGCAATGTTCGCTGTGTCAACTTCGAGCACCGCAATATCGAGCGTGGGGTCGAGGCCAATGACTCGGCCCTGAACAGAGCGACCGTCGGCAAAATGAACCGAGGTGGTGTTGTCCTTCAAATGGTGTGCGTTGGTAAGCACACGGTTGGTGTCAATGATGATGCCGCTGCCCCGTCCACCCTTGCCGATGGCGACAACAGTTGGCGCTAGTCGTTCGGAAAGGCTGGCGGAAGTTTCGGCGATGGCGGTAAAGAGGGTTGCTGCAGACATGTCTTGTTCTCCTGAATTGGTTAATTACATACTTACATGTCTTGCTCCGTATCGAGACCGGTCTTGTTCTGCTGCCAGAATGGAACTTCTATGACTGCTGGAACCACGCTGACACCCGGAACATTTCAACGAGTCGGCGTGATCGGCGGTGGCCTCATGGGAGCCGGCATCGCCGAAGTGTGCGCACGCGCTGGATGCGCCACGATCGTGGTGGAGTCCGACCCTGCCGCGGCCGAGCGGGCATTAGGACGAATTCACACCTCGCTGCGCCGAGCGGTGTCGAGCGGCAAGCTGACCCAGGAGTTGTGTGATCAGGCAATCGATCTCGTGTCGGTGACGCACGATTTTCATTCACTCCACGATCGACAATTAGTGGTCGAGGCAATTGTCGAGAACGAAGCCGCGAAGACCGACGTATTCCGTCGACTCGACGATGTGGTGAGTTCCGCGGATGCTGTCCTTGCCTCTAACACGTCGTCGATTCCGATCATGAAGTTGGCGATGGCTACTCAGCGACCGGCCCAGGTAGTTGGCATTCATTTCTTCAATCCGGTTCCCGTGTTGAAATTGGTTGAACTCGTGACATCGCTGCTCACCTCGGCGGAAACATCGGCCGCCGCGCAACGGTTCGCCGAAGAGACGTTGGGCAAACGAGTGATCCGCTCCAAGGATCGTGCTGGGTTCATCGTCAACGCGTTGCTGATTCCGTACATCTTGCAAGCCATCCGCATGATGGAGTCAGGTTTCGCCACCGCCGACGATATCGATGCGGGCATGGTGGAAGGATGCGCGCATCCAATGGGTCCCCTTCGTTTGTGTGACCTCATCGGGTTGGACACCACGATGGCCGTGGCAGAAAGTCTATACACCGAATTCAAAGAGCAGCTGTACGCACCACCGCCGTTGCTGTCACGGATGGTTGAAGCTGGTTTGCTTGGCCGAAAAACCGGACGCGGTTTCTACGTGTATAACAAATAGTGACGACCCCTACGATCGCCCGGATCGTACTCGTCATTACCCTAATCGCACTTACTATTCGTTCAATCCAACAGCGGCCGGTGCCGATGGTGGAGTTACGGCGACGTTTGCCGCGCTGTTTGGCCGGGCTCGTATTGTTTGGTGTTGG
>JANMEI010000931.1:0-7922 GCA_031376865.1 Acidimicrobiia bacterium
ACCGGCCAACCCAACAGCTCGGCGAGCTCCAGGATCACATCGGGATCACCGGCACCGCGGCCCACCACAAACACTCCGCGCTTGGACTCCCAAGCTTCAGTCAATGCATTGGTGAGTGGTTCAGGTGACACCATACGTGCACGTACTACCGAATGCCACGGCGCATTGTGCTGACGACCTTCTGGCAGCTCACCAGGCGTACCAACCAACGGCTCACGAAACGCCAGGTTCAGATGCGCCGCGCCAGGTCTGCCGCTAAACCCCAGTGCTTCGGCGGCCGCGCGCGCTCCCAGGGAGCGCCACGTAAGGCGAGTGCTGTCATCGGGAACGCCGGGCGCATGAAACCATCGGACCGCGTTGCCGTACAACTTCGTCTGATCAATTGTCTGCGGCGCACTTACATCAACCAATTCAGGTGGCCGATCAGCGGTGATGATCAGCATCGGCACCGCCGACAAATCTGATTCAACAACAGCAGCTAGGAAATGAGCAGCTGCTGTACCCGAGGTGCACAACAGCACGGCGGGCTTGCCGCTGGCTAGACCGACACCAAGCGCAGCGAATGATGCGCTCCGCTCGTCGTGGAAGATCTCGATGCGAATGTCGGATCGATCCGCTAACGCGAGTGCCATTGGAGTCGATCGCGACCCGGGGGCGATACAGGCCACGGTGACCCCGGAGCGAACCCACTCGTCAACCAACGTGGCGCAGAAGGTGGCCGTTACGTCGGCAGGTAACGGAGATGGCGTTGGATTCACCTTGCTAGCTGAGCACATACCCAGCCAGCATCGGTACTTCTTCGAACACCACTTCCGATATGACGTTACGCAGTTGCCTTCTTGAGGTCGTCTTCCGAAATGCCACATGGCTTCGCGGTCTCAAGGAACTTGCTTTGTAGTTCTGGTGGGAGCGAGGTTGCGCCACCGGTCAATGCGCTCAACACGTCACCATCCGATTCGCCCAAGACCTTCAACGAAGCGCGCGCCACACAATCGATTTGCTCCGGCGTTGCGTTCGGGAGACGGGTCACCAAACTACCTTTTGCGGCATCAACCAACGCGGGCGGCTGGCAGGTAATCAGAGCCTTGATCAAATTGGGATCGACGCCACCGGCTGCTGGAGCAGCAGTCGGGTCGATTTTGGACGTGATGCAGTCCAGGTCCTTTTTGTCGGTGATACCAAGCGCTGCGGCCATGGCGGCGACAGCATCTTGCGAAGCCGAAGCAGCAGCCGGCGCCACACCAGGGACCGTAGTGGCGGCAGCATCTGAGGCAACGGTGGTTGCCCCTTCTGGCACCGTTGGTGACTCAGACGGGGCCGAGGTTTCGGTTGACGCGGCAGCAACGGTCGTTTCCACTGCAGCTGTTGATTCTGCAGCTGTAGATTCCGCAGCTGTTGAGTCCGCAGCTGGGCTTGACGCCTTGGACGAACCACATGCACCAAGAAACAACGCACCGGCGAATAGGGCTGACGATAGAGCGAGGGGGAACTTCTTCATAAGCTTGATTATAAGTGCACTGAAGATTCGTTCAGCAAGAAAACGTTGGATTGCATCGAGATACCACTTCAGATGACCCTGAGTGGCTGAATTCTCATTCAGATAAGCGCGTTCTTCACCGAGCGCGGCAGCGAATCTCGGACCAACCGATACGAGTCCTCCAGCAACTCGTCCAGTAAACCGGCTGGGAGCTCGGATGCGGCCGCCTCAGTCAGGTTGATCGAGATCCAGTGACGCTTGTCCATGTAGTAGCCCGGCGTGATGCACGAATGGGTCTTTCGCAAAGCTTCGCCATCTTCCGGAATCACCTTCAGCGTGACCAGGTCGCCCGGATCAACGTTGACCAATGCGAACATCTTTTGACCGATTCGATACACATTGGTTTGCTCGCCGAACGCGTTGTCAACGGTTGCGTGGGGCAACGATGCACAGGTCACACAGCACTCATCGGTCAAGCTCATGTCAGGGTCATTTCGTCACGCGGGTGGCCAGTTCGATCACGTGGCCATCAGGGTCCAACACATACGCGCTGGTCTGACCCCAGGGTTTTGTCACCGGTGGTTTCTGCGCAGTGGCGCCGTTTGCTAGAGCCAGGGTCCAAGCCGACTGCACGTCCTCAACGACGAACGTGACATTACTCATCGGTAGACGTTCGGCGAGATCAAGTCCGGTGCTCTCTGCCCCCAGACTTCGGCTGCACAAGGCGAGCGCCGTCTGACCCGTCTCGAATTCCGCATAATCAGCTTCTTCGGTGATGAACCGAAGCGGCAGACCAAACGCCGCTGAATAGAACACCGAAGAAGCCGCCACATCGTCAACGTACAAGACACACCAGGCAAATGAAAAGACCATCCCTTGATTGTGACGCATATTTGCGACAGCAGACTGTCGGAGTTTAAGCAAAACTTCCCTCATGCAACGAATTGAGCGACTGTACGCAATCAGCGAACGGCTTCGGCGTCAGGCACCAAACACGGTGTCGGCACACCAGCTTGCAGAAGAGTTGGGCGTCACTCGGCGCACCATCGAACGAGACCTCGCCACCTTGCGCTCCGCGGGCGTGCCGCTCTATGGGCAACCGGGTCGTCATGGCGGTACCGGCTCGTTGCAGAAACCCTCGCGTACACTCGTATCGCTGAGCGATTCCGAACTGCTATCGCTGGTGTTGGCCGCAAGGCTGGCGCAAGGGGCGCCCTTTGGCATCACCGCTTCGGCTGCCGCTGAACGCTTGCTCGACACCCTCAATCCAACGCAACGAGCATCGGTCAGCGAACTGAGAAGTCGGTTCAGGTTCAGCGATACGCTACGTGCGCATATGACTACTGGCCATCGGCTCTCAACACTGGAGCATGCAGTCCACGCCCAAACTGTTGTAAGTATCCGGTACGTTGATCGCCATGGGTCTCGCACCGTTCGAAAGGTGGACCCGGTTGGGTTTGTTCATACCGACGGCGAATGGTCGCTGATTGGCTGGTGCCACGTCAGGCAAGACGGTCGGTTGTTTCGTCTTCACCGGATCACCCGCGCCGACGGGACAAAACAGCCGTGCACGATTCGAAATGTCGATGAAGTCCTCGGCTGGATGCCGCGCCCAATCAAGAAGTTGTAACAGCAGAAACCCTGTCGCAAAACGAAAGAAGCCGGCCCGCTAGGGACCGGCCTCCTGTAAAGCAGGGGAACTCGGGGGCGGAGCCCTCGAGGGTGGTTACATCATGCCGCCCATGCCGCCCATGCCACCGGGCATACCGCCACCGCCGCCACCACCAGCTGAAGCTGGCTCTGGCTTGTCGGCAACAAGTGCTTCGGTGGTGAGCAACAACGATGCGACCGATGCCGCGTTCTGCAATGCAGAGCGGGTCACCTTGGCTGGATCGATGACGCCGGCCTTGACCAGGTCGACCATTTCGCCGGTAGCAGCGTTGAGGCCTTTGGAGCCCTTTTCTGCCTCGACACGCTGCACCATCACAGCGCCTTCAAGACCAGCGTTGGTGGCGATCCAGAACAACGGGGCTTCAAGCGCCTTGGCAACAAGTGCAGCACCGGTTGCTTCGTCACCTTCGAGCTTCAAAGCCTGCACAGCAACACGGGCACGGATGAGTGCCGTTCCGCCGCCAGGGACAACGCCTTCTTCGATCGCTGCACGGGTAGCTGACAGTGCGTCTTCGATGCGATGCTTCTTTTCCTTCAGCTCAACCTCGGTGGCTGCGCCGACACGAACAACAGCAACGCCGCCTGACAGTTTTGCCAAACGCTCTTGCAACTTCTCGCGATCCCAATCGGAATCGGTGTCGTCGATTTCTCGCTTGATTTGAGCAACACGGCCCTTGACGTCATCGGACGAGCCGGCTCCGTCAACAATGGTGGTGTTGTCCTTCGTGACGACAACCTTGCGGGCACGGCCCAATAGGTCAAGCGACACGTTTTCGAGCTTGAGGCCAATTTCTTCGCTGATGACGGTGCCACCGGTGAGGACAGCCATGTCTTGCAACATTGCCTTACGACGATCGCCGAAGCCCGGAGCCTTCACAGCTACTGAGTTGAATGTGCCACGGATCTTGTTGACGACGAGGGTTGCGAGTGCTTCGCCTTCGACATCTTCAGCGATGATCAGCAAAGACTTGCCGGTCGCCATGACCTTTTCCAACGCCGGAACCATGTCGTGCACGGAGCCGATTTTGCCGTTGTAGAACAAAATGTACGGGTCGTCCAAGATTGCTTCTTGACGCTCTGGATCGCTCACCATGTACGGCGACAGGTAACCCTTGTCGAACTGCATACCTTCGGTGAATTCCAGTTCCATGCCAAAGGTGTTGCTCTCTTCGACGGTGACAACGCCGTCTTTGCCAACCTTGTCGATGGCGTCAGCAATGACGTCACCAATGGTTGGGTCAGCTGCCGAGATCGAGGCGACCTGTGCAATTTCTGCCTTGCCGTCAACCTCTTTGGACAGCTTCTTGATGGACTCGACAGCAGCGGCAACTGCCTTGTCGATACCCTTCTTGAGGCCCATTGGGTTAGCGCCAGCGGCAACGTTGCGAAGGCCTTCTTTGACCATTGCCTGGGCCAAAACCGTTGCCGTAGTGGTGCCGTCACCAGCGACGTCGTTGGTCTTGGTTGCAACTTCCTTCACGAGCTGGGCGCCCATGTTTTCGAAGCGGTCTTCCAGTTCGATTTCCTTGGCGACGGTAACGCCGTCCTTGGTGATCGTTGGTGCGCCGAACTTCTTTTCAATAACCACGTTACGACCCTTAGGGCCGAGGGTCACCTTGACAGCGTCAGCGAGCTTGTTGACACCAGCTTCGAGGCCGCGACGGGCCGCTTCATCAAACTTCAGAATTTTTGCCATGTTTCAGTGACTCTCAATCAGCCCATGATCGCGAGGACGTCGCGACTGTTGAGAATCAAGAGATCCTCGCCCTTAACGGTGACTTCGGTGCCGCCGTACTTCGAATACAAGACCTTGTCGCCAACTTTGACGGACATGGCAACAACCTTGCCGTCGTCGGTGGTGCGGCCGGGGCCAACTGCAAGTACTTCGCCCTGCTGGGGCTTTTCTTTGGCAGTGTCTGGGATGACCAGGCCAGAAGCCGTGGTGGTCTCGGACTCGGCGGGCCGGACGACGATACGGTCCTCAAGTGGCTTGACGTTCATTGCTTCCTCCATAGGAATACAGGATTTCAGGATTTTCGTGAAGATCGAGGGCGGTTAGCACTCGACCAGTGCGAGTGCCAACGATAGACGACTTACGGACCTAGTTGGCAATCTCCTACCGAGAGTGCCAATTTGTGCCCTCCTGGTCCCGAATTCAGGATGTTTCGTCCAGGAGGGCGCAAGATATCGTCGTATTCGCGGGTTCTGAAGGTATCGATTCTCGGTACAGTGACTATATGAGGAGCGCCGTTCCCGCCGATACGCCTAGCGACATCTTTGCTGCCCAGGTACGTCGATGGCAGTCCATGACTCCCGCCGAAAAAGGCGAACTCATCGATGTGATGAGCACCGAGGTCGACGACATTGCGCGAGCCGGAATCCGGTTTCGGGAGCCCAACGTTGCGCCCGAGCGTGAACACTGGCTCATCGTTGCTCGGCGATACGGCCGAACTTTTGCCCAAACATGCATAGGTCCTGAACCAATCCGTTGCCCATGAATCAAACGGCGGGCCCTCTCAGTTTTGCACTACTGATTGCCGAAAAACTTGACCTGCTCGAAGTTCCCTATGTGCTTGGCGGATCTGTAGCCAGTTCATTTTTCGGTGAACCACGCACGACGGTCGATGTGGACTTTGCGGTACAACTTGCGCGCCAATCTCTCGACCAGATGCTCGACACGTGGGGGCTTGACTTCTACATTCCGGAGAACTCCGCTTCGATAGCCGTTGCCAACCGTTCTTCATTCAATGTGCTTCATCACGCCAGCGGTATCAAAGTCGATCTGTTTGTCTTGGGTCACACGATTCTCGATCATCACCAGTTTCAACGGCGAGTTCACGTCATCGCGCAACACAATCCGGTTCGCCAGTTATGGGTAACAGCACCTGAAGATTTGATCTTGCGAAAACTCGATTGGTATCGACTTGGCGGGCAAGTTTCCGATCGACAATGGCGCGATGTCATCGGACTGATCGTCACGCAGCACGACTACCTCGACATTGATCACATCCGACGGGTCGCACGCGAAATCGATCTCACCGACCTTGTTCTAGCTGCATTCAGCGACGCGGACCTGTAACCGCTAAACCGTTGAACGCCGAAGGCGAAGCGACGGATTGGCACCTGCTGCTAACCCGAGGGGTGCGTCAACGTCGGCACGCCACCACGCAGCAGCAGCGACCATTGCAGCATTGTCTGTACACATGATTCGGGGAGGCAAGAAAACCTGAAGCCCAGCGGCTACTCCGGCGGCTTCTATGCCCGCACGCAGTGCTGAATTAGCAGCCACCCCTCCACCCAGCGCCACAGCGGCAGCCCCGTGATCCTTGGCTGCTCGCAGCGTCTTTTCCAGCAGAACGTCAACCACGGACTCTTGAAACGCATGTGCCACATCGGCATTGCTCAATTCGGGGCGCTTCTTCACTTCCTTCAACACGGCGGTCTTCACACCACTGAACGAGAAGTCGTAACCGTCTTTCCACATTCCGCGTGGAAACTTCACCACTGCATCGGTGCGACCTTCACCCGATGAGGCGATCTGATCTATGACCGGCCCCCCGGGATAGGGCAGACCAAGAAATCGGGCGACCTTGTCGTAAGCCTCGCCAGCAGCGTCGTCAATCGTGGAACCCAGCACTTGGTATTCAGTCGGAGTTGTCATCAACACAATCAACGTGTGGCCACCGGAAACGAGCAAGGTCACCAGAGGTAACTGCACAGCATCGCCATGTTCAAGAAACGGCGATAGTAAGTGTGCTTCTAAATGATTGACGCCGAGGAACGGGACATTCCACACCATTGCCAGCGACTTTGCCGCGCTGACGCCGACCAGCAAAGATCCGATCAAGCCCGGGCCAACAGTTGCCGCTACGGCGTGAATACTGTTACCTTCAGCGCTGCGTCCGGCATGGTCGAATCCCGCTTGTTCTAGCGCTTCGTTCACCACGGGAATCATCAGCTGCACATGGGCTCGCCCTGCGATCTCGGGCACGACACCCCCGAACTTTGCGTGTAGGTCGATTTGACTCGACACCACGGACGAGGCGATCGTGCGGCCGTCAATTACCACCGAGGCAGCTGTTTCATCGCACGACGTTTCAATCCCAAGAATCACAGAAGGTTTCATGCAGATGCCTCGTGACGAGCAAGATGTCGTAGGCGATCAGCGAATGTCGGCGATGCAACTTCGTGAGCCCACATGATGACCGCGTCTTCGCCATCGGGGTAGTACTTGGGGCGAACTCCGACCGGTGCAAACCCAAATTGATGGTAGAGGCGTTGGGCGCCGATGTTAGATACCCGCACCTCTAACGTTGCTGCCAGAGCTCCTCGTTCGATCACAGCAGCCATCAACTCGACCATAAGTGCACGTGCTATTCCGTGGCGTCGATGCTGGTCCACAACGGCAACGTTCGTAATGTGGGCTTCATCGAGTTGGAGCATTGCTCCACCAAATCCAACCACGACGTCATACATCAACGCGACACGGTAGATACGGGTGTCTGGTTGACCAATCTCGTCAACAAAAATACCCTGAGTCCACGGATGAGGCGCACCCGCTTGTTCAATTGCCAGTGCAGCGTCGATATGTAAATCGGTCATGGGTTGAATCGAGAACGCGCTGTTCATCGCGGTGCCGGTCCATGTCGGTTGTCCCAGGTGATTTCGGCATCGGGAGCACGCAGATACAACAGTTCGAACGGTTCGTTCACTGCACGGTCAACGGCAAGTTGAGTCATTGCTAGCGCAGCCACCGCCGCAGCATGCGGACGAT
>JANMEI010000033.1:0-10429 GCA_031376865.1 Acidimicrobiia bacterium
ACGGTGGTCTGCCGACGTGACGAGGTTTTTGTGAAAAATTCATTGCGAATAACTACCCATCGGAAACGTTCGCAAACGTGCTGACTGGCCGGAACCTTGGCACTTCAGTTTGACGTTTACCGTTCGAGGTCAGTGGGTATCAGGCTCGAGTGTGTCAGCGACGTACTTATCGTTTTCATCCTGCAAAACTTTGCTTTCGTGTCACGTAACAAAGCACCGAGTTTTCCGTACCCCTCTCCTGAAGCCGTCACCCCACTAGGCCTTACGACGTCGGCGTTTACTGGTTTAGGGGCCTGGGTACCGGTTCTACATGCAAGCCAAGCAGCGAAACCACTTTGATGCCCTTTACAAAGCAAACACCGATCCGTGGGGGTACACCACGCTGTGGCGCGAACAACGACGCCACAACCTGCTGATGTCAATCCTAGATCGCCCCTACTACGAACGTGCCTTTGAACCGGCCTGCTCAACAGGCGTTCTCACAGCCAAGCTGGCCGAACGGGCACAAGTCGTTATTGCATGGGATGGCTCCAAAGAGGCGGTTCTGCTCGCCGACACAGCCCTTCAGTCATTCGAAGGGGTTTCGGTTGTTCACGAACATGTCCCTGACCATTGGCCCGACGGAACATTTGACCTCATTGTTCTCTCTGACTTTTTGTACTACCTCAACCCCACAGACATCGCCCGTGTTGCGAAACGCGCACAACAATCATTAGCAAAAGGCGGGTTCATCATCACCTGCCACTGGGTAGGTTCAGCCCATGACTTTCTGACACCCGGGGCCGGCGCCGTCCAAGACGTCTTGGAGTCAGAACTTGGCCCGGTAAACGGGCCCGCCTATCTCGACAACGACCAACTCATTGCGGGATGGACCTTCGGCTCAACAGAACTTTCGGCCGACGTCGACGCAAACTCGATGCCATCGGGCCCTGCCCATGCCGACAACGCAGAACAAAGTGATCATGGACCTCAATAAACGAGAACGGGCTCGCCTACCGGGAACGCTCCAGCGATCACCCCAGAAGGCCCAGAGAACTTATATGCATACGTTGGAATCAGCTGAGAAAGAGCACGGTGATGGTGAGGCATCACACCGCATCGCATTGGCGTCGCTGAAGCATTCGTTTGAAAAAGTTGGAGATCATTGGGAGGCCAAGGACGAACGTGGGCCAAGCGATGCACAATGCGACCAAAACTCACTTACTTGAGTTGGCTGCTCGACTTCGTATCCCCAGACGATCTCGCATGACCAAAGTGGCACTCGTGCAGGCCATCGACAAGGCAAACCGTGCCGCTACTGCGAGAAGCAAAGACACGCTGGCCCGGAAGGTGCTGTAGGTGTTCCGGGAGTAGGGCTAGCTGTAGGTGTTCCGGGAGTAGGGCTACATGTTCAGATGAAACGAAGGCTTCCACAATCCCGCACCTCAACAATGCAAACATGCGGTGCACGACGTTTGAGCATGTCGCCCACACCGTTACCGGAATGCACACGCTCGTCAAGTGTCAACCGATCGTACTTACCCGGTGTCACAATCATCGTCGGACATACGATCTCTACGGCAGCGTCGAAGGACTCAATAGTTGGGAGCGAAGACGAAAACACAAAAACTTGATCGTCTCGGAGCCCGTGATGGTGATGATCGAAGAAGGATCTCACTGAACTAGAAGCGATAGGCGAAGGCCCCCGGTGATGTGGAGTTTGAGTCCATGTTTCGCACGCGCGATCGCCAAGCACCAAAATGCCGTCACTACGCACCGCAAGCGTGGCTGCCACATGAATTGTTTCGCCGATGCGTCGCTAAGGTCATCGAAGCTTTTTTGATAACGGCAACGTGATGAATCCCGATAGGCGTTCAGCTGTTTCACCGCGATAGACGCATAAGTGTCGAGCTCACCAGGGAAGGAGCCGCCCTCACTGGACCCGCTCAGGAATTGCTCCGGCACGCCAGAGTTTTGTCTCAACGGTTAACCGAGATTCGTAACCCCAGCGCTTCTTCGCTGAGAGTTGGATACATCGGCAGTGCGGAGCTTGCCATAGTGACACCGCTTCTGGACACGCTGCGCTCTGACGGCACTGCTGTTACCACGACGCAACTTTGTTTTTCAACGCTGTTCGAAGCACTACGAAACGAAAATGTCGACGTCGTTGTTGTCTTTGGGCCTGCACCCAACAACTTCCGATTCCTTGCCGTGGAATGCGTTCGGCTTGGTGCGATGGTGAGAGACGATAACCCGTGTGCAATGTCTCAATCAGTGACCCTACAAGATCTTGCTGACCGACAACAGGTCGCACTCAACCTTACCGACCTTGAACAATATCGATTCTGGTCGGGGCCGCCGAATCCGGAACTTGTCGTTGACTCACCCGATGCAATGTTCGATGCGATAGTAAATTTCGGAGCGTGGGCCATGGCTCCAAATCTGGAAAGCCTCGATGGTCCCCGACCCTTCGTACGATTCGTGCCCATCACCAACGCGACGCCGGTCGACTTGGGTTTCGTCACAACCCTCACACCGTCAACAACTATCACTCGATTGCTGGAACTCGCAGCAACAGCTTGCCGGTTTCGGCCCTGATAGGTCTCGGTGGGGATCCGACCAGACGGCCAACACGCGGAAGCGACAAGGTTTCACGGCAGCCATACCAGGGTACAAACGAGCGAGAGTACACAAGGCGAGCTACCAATCGGGTACCGGGTGAGTTGGAATACACCACAGGAGTGCGGCGTTTCTTGGCCCTTGGTTATCACGACGCTCCGTGGCATGCTGCAGCTTCGTCGCTGCTGCCCCACGGATGGGTTGATGCAAGCGCTGCGTTCAGTCATCTCGACAATTTGTTCAGTTCATGGCCGGACAGAGATTTGTGGGTAAACGCAGTCCGAAGCTCGGGATCGACGGGTCGTGTTTGGTTGCGAAGTGCGAGATGTATCAATCGGCTCCGAAGTGGGCGCGTCATACGCCGTGCCAGGACCGTTTCAGCCCGTTCGCCACGGAACACACGTTTTATTGACGGTGGGGTTCACTCGCCTACTAACGCAGATCTACTTGTAGATCCAATATCGATGTGGCGCTCGTTAGCTCGCCCATGTGACGACGGGAGGCCGTCACCGAAATCCTCTCGACGTCGCAATCCGATCGCGCTGTTCATCGCTACTGCGTCACGAACGTCGTCTTCTAAGAACTGCAGTAATAGCCGTGCATAGTTTTGAACCGAACCGCGCCAGTGTCGCAGCAACACTGCTGGCCGACGCCGGTTGGCGTGTACTTGTTCCATCGTTGCGCGGTTACGGCGAGACACGATTCCGCACCACCCGAGCACGAAGTCCGATACAGGTACCAGGGTTACCTGCACACCGAGCGAGGCCGTTCCATGATTTTGCTCCTTGTGTGCGAGCAGGTCCACGGGTGTCAGGCCAGAGATGGTCCGACACCCGCGTGTGAGGTGCGCCTGATCGCTGTATCCGGCCCCAACCGCACGTTGGCCAAAGATCGGCAGGCCAGCGCTATGCCCCCATATTGATCCCAAAGCGAGGAACCGCTGGAGACGCAGCAATCGAGCCAACGTGGCCGGGCCGAAGCATTTCCGCGTCTGATGGATGCCTGTCTACGCGATGGGGACGACTTGGTCCAGACAGGCATCGGCTGGCGGCAGTTTTGCGTCGCCCAGGAACTCAAGCGCCAAATCTCGAATGCACGGGACGACGGCGACGACAGCATGGGGAGCGTTCGGCACCTTGACCATCACACTATTGATGAACTGGGACGCTGTTTGGAATGCACCGTTGAGAGGGGTTTGCAGATCTATGTCGCCGTTGATGACGAGCACCGGCAACGTGGGCGAGGAGAAGTGGCGAGGCATCATCAGTTCCGTAGGGACATCGGTGACGGGCCACAGCAAGCAGCTGCCGTTGGCCGGTCCAGCCATTGAAAAGAAGCCTTTCACGGTGTAGGGGCGGGCAAAGTTCTCGGGCATCACAGCCTTGCGTTCGTTGAACGATTCAACGCGCTGGTCAGCGGCAACGCTCATGTCGAACAGGTGGTTCATGCTGCTGCACCACACCGACATTTGCAGTGCGATTGAAAATGACCCCGATGGAATTTCGACTGGTGCTGTGAGCTCCGGCGCTAACTCCTTCAGCGGTGACATGTCGCCCTTGGCCAATTTCACGACATTGTTGAGCTTGGCGGGATTGGCTTCTTGAGCGCCGCCGCCTAGATAGGCCTGGAACAAGGCTTCGGTCAATGTGAAGTTGGTACCTGGAACAGCGATGGGCGCTTCGGCAAGTTGCTGGGTGAAGCTCCGGTATGCCTTAACGACTTCGTCTGAGTCACAACGCGCTGACTGATCACAGACGTTGCGAATCGCTGGTTCGATGACTGCATAGTACTGCCGACCGAGCGGGGACTCGTTGAGGGGGACGGCGCCATCGAGCACAACAGCCTCGACGGTGTCCGGGAACAACATGGCGTACGCACTGGCGAGCAATGTGCCGTAGGAAAAGCTAAGAAGGCGAGGTTTGGCAAGTTTGAGGGCGCGCCGCACCGCTTCAATGTCGAATGCCGCCGACACCGTGTTGTAGAACGCTCGCTTAGGGCCGATCTCTTCGCCGCAACGCGCTACCGCAGCTCGTAAGTCGTCACCTTCAGGCGACACAGCTGTCTGGGGGAACGAGCACACGAGTTCGCTTGATTTTCCGGTGCCACGGTGATCCACGAGCAACACGTCGTGGCTGGGAAGAAGTTCAGACACGGGGACGAATTCAGCGAGCGCGCCCGAGATGGCAAAGCCCGGGCCGCCATGCAGCGGAACGACGGTCGACGTCGAAGTCGCGTTCTTTGCCTTGATGACGCCAAACCACACGTTGATTGTCTCACCGGACGGTGACGTCCAATCGAGCGGTACCGCAGCTAGTCCGCACGCCGCCCCCTTTGGCATTCCCTCAGGGCATGCCTCGCTGGAAAGCGTCAATGGGTGCTTCAGCGCCCGCTCGGCTGAGTCCGGCGTGGCCGTGACTGGACTTCGTGGAAGCTCCGGAGCTACTGCGGCAAAGACCTTGGCGAGCAGCGCCTTGGAATCAACCGATGTAGACGCTTGAGTAGCGGACAACGCAACGGTTAGGTCGAGTGACGGACAGGTGTAGGCCTCGACACCCCAAAACCCTGAATGGGTCCAACACCTCTGGCCCTGAAGATCAAACGAGTAGATCCCCATCCCCTCCATGCTCATGGTTCCCGGCGCGGTGATCTCCGTCATCAATTTGAACGTGTCATCAAAGGTGAAAACCCCGCCGTTGGACAACGCTCCAAAAAACGCGGTCAGGTCGTGGGTCGACGACACCAGACCGCCGCCGCCAAAGAGGTCAGTCGTCGCTGAGAGATCGTTCACACGCGTTTTGCCGAAGTACTGGGTGACGCGAGGTCCGGCTGAATCGCCTGGTTTTTCGACTAGCTCCACGTATGTCGAGTCCAGTCCCAACTTGTCAAAGTTGAGCAGGGTGCGCATCGCCTTGGCGTACGTCATACCGGTTTTCGCTTCGATGATCTGACCGAGCAGCACATAGCCAGTATCGGAGTAATGGAACTCGACACCAGGACGAGACAGCGGGTCGAACTGCATGGCGGCAAACTCGATCTGTTCGAGCGGTGTCCACACCCGAGCCGGGTCGCTTGCGACCGCAGCTGAGAACGCCCCGGCCTGCGTACCGCCTTCGGAATCGGCATAGTCCGCAATACCGCTCGTGTGATTCAGCAACTGTCGGATGTTGATGGCGTCAACGTTGTAACCGTCCCCACGGAGCACGTCGAGAATCGTCGACGACACACCAGTGGAGGACAACGGATCTTCGAGATCGAGTTTGCCCTCCTCGTACAGCCGCAGAATCGTCCCTGCGGTGAACGTCTTGGTCACACTGGCAATCCGAAACGTGCCGTCAGGACTAATAGGTGTTTTCGTGTCGATGTCAGCCACGCCGACACCCGACCGCACATCAAGATTGCGAGACGGCGACGATACCGCCATCAATATGCCGGCAGTGTCCGGGCCCATCTGATCCTTCAACAACGAGTTAAGGGAATCCGCAGTTAATCCAACAGTCGCCGGTGCGAAAGACGCCGTGGGTGGCACCGGCAACGTCGAGTAAGACGCGAGGGAGGGCTTGGGGGGTGCGCTACTCGACCCGCTCGAGCTGGCGGACCCGCCCGAGTTCGAGGTGCACGAGGAAACGACCATCAAAGCAGCAACCGTGGCCACGACTCGCAACCGAAAAGACGTGCGTCGACGGAACTTCTCCAAGAGCACCTCGACCTCGCCGGTCATATTGGGTGCCGAGTCTTCGGATTGTTTCTTCGACATACAAAGTCGATACCCAGAAACCAACAGGGCAAACGCTGGCTTGCGCCGATGAAATGCTGCGGGATAGGGCCCGCCAACTTGGGTCAACTCCGTAACGATTCTGTTCATAACTATTCCGTTCGTTTGCAGTGCGCCGGTGGAATTCGGTAAATGTTCGTAGCGTCCAACGTACCAGGATCGTTGTACACCGTACAACACACCTTGCTATGGTGAGACCATGGCTCCTCGATCACCACTTGCTGTTGGACTCACCCGTGAGCGGATCAATTCCGAAGCACTTGCCGTCATCGATGCCGATGGAGTCGAAGCGGTGTCGTTTCGTTTGCTTGCTCGCCGTCTTGGGGTGAACCCCACAGCCGTCGTTTGGCATGTTGGCACCCATGAGCAGCTGCTCTCCTATGTGGTGGCGAGCACGTTGCAGGTTTGCCCGCGCAAACTTGTAACTGCGAGAGACCTTCGAGCATTAACTCGCAGCGCTCGTCGAATCGGGCCTTAGCGATGATGAAGTCCTATTTCACTTTGATGCGTCGCTTGGATCGATCGTTGGGTTTGTGGTGCTCGAGTTAAGCGGTGCACCCAAGAGCGGACAAGCGGAGTGGAAAGAAGCGGTAGCGAAGCAACGAGAATTGATCGACGAACAACAGCATCCTCAACTTCACCGATTTAGAGAGTCGTTGCCGGATCACCTCAGCTTTCGAACAGAAGGTGGCGCCGAAGCCCTTTGGATGCAAGCTTCAAAGTGCTCATCACCTTGCTCATTTCGGGCATCGAGTCAACCGTCAATTCAAGTAAGACCATAGGTACGCATAGGAAACTGGTGAAGTATTGACAATGATCGAGCACGAAACAACCCGAAACACGTTCATTGCTCGTACGCGCTAGGGACCTATCTCCAAGTAACGGTAAGTCTGCGTTGATGGAAAGCGTTACCAAATAATGCCAGGAGATTGACCTGTTTAGCTGTGCGGTGGTCAGGGTAAGGGCGGTCGCATGTCCAAATTGACTCCAACCTCTACCGACCCGTCCCTCTCAGACTCTGTATCTCCGGCCCGAGCTTCCTCCCCTGCTGCCACCACGTCTTCAAACGAGTTCCCTCCTCCGGCTCGCCCCCCACAAACATTCCAAGAACGCATAGCGGTTATCGGCACCGGTGGTGAAACGCATCAACAAGCCAAACCTGGTGACCCTGTTCTCACTACCGCCAACGGCATGCCCGTAGCCGACGGCCAAAATTCGCTCAAAGTGGGGCCACGTGGCCCAGTAACGCTCAACGACTTCCAGCTACGCGAAAAAATCTTTCACTTTGACCACGAACGGATCCCAGAGCGCGTCGTGCATGCACGCGGTTACGGCGCCCACGGATACTTCGAAACATATGATTCTGCGGCTGACCTCACATCTGCCGACATCTTTGCGCGTCCTGGTGAGCGAACACCAGCGTTTGTCCGTTTCTCAACAGTGGCTGGCAATAAGGGTTCTGCTGACATGGTTCGCGATGTGCGCGGCTTTGCCGTGAAGCTGTATACGCAACAAGGTAATTGGGACCTTGTCGGCAATAACATTCCGGTCTTTTTCATTCAGGATGCCGGGAAGTTTCCCGATCTTGCTCACGCCGTCAAGGCTGCGCCCGACCGAGAATTTCCGCAAGCAGCATCGGCGCACGACAATTTTTGGGACTTCGTTTCGCTCCTCCCAGAAAGCACCCATATGTTGATGTGGCAGATGTCGGATAGGACGCTGCCACGCTCGTTTCGGTTCATGGAGGGATTTGGCGTCCACACATTTCGCATGCTCAATGCGCAAGGTGACTCTCAGTACGTCAAGTTTCACTGGAAGCCCAAGCAAGGTCTGCAATCGGTCATGTGGGCCGAAGCAGTCCGCATAAATGGCGCTGACCCTGACTTTCATCGACGAGATCTGTGGGACGCAATTTCCGTTGGGGACTACCCAGAATGGGAACTTAGCGTTCAGGTGTTCAACGAAGATTTCGCCGATAAATACCCATTCGACATTCTCGACTCGACCAAACTCATCCCAGAGGAACTCGTCCCGTTACGACCACTCGGTCGCCTCGTGCTCAACCGAACAGTCGACAACTTCTTTGCTGAGACCGAACAAGTGGCCTTCTGTACGCAGAACATCGTTCCCGGCATGGACTTCACCAATGACCCACTCCTAGCGGGTCGCAACTTCTCGTATTTGGACACTCAACTCAAGCGGCTCGGAAGTCCCAACTTCACTCAACTTCCCATCAACGCACCAAAGTGTCCGTTTGGAAACTTCGAACAAGACGGGCACATGTCCTATCGGGTTCCGACCGGCAGAGCGAACTACGAACCAAACTCCTGGAGTGGGGACGCCGCCGCACCCCGGGAAGATCCAACCACGGGATTTCGTGAATTTGCCCAGAACGAAGCGGGTCAACAGCGTCGTGTCCGACCCGAAAAGTTTGCCGATCATTTCAGCCAAGCTCGCCAGTTTCTGGTCAGCCAAACCGTCGTCGAGCAAGCACATATGGTCGACGCCTTCGTATTTGAACTATCTAAAGTTGAAACCCTTCAAATCAGAGAGCGTGTTCTGTCGAACCTCCGAAACGCTCATGAAGAGTTTGCTCAAAAGATCGCCGACGGATTAGGGATGACAGAACTACCGGCTGCCAGTGTTGCCGCAGCACCCCTCACTCCTGTTCCGCCATCTGCTTCGTTGTCCATCATTGCCAACCCTCCCGTCAACTTCTCCGGCCGAAAGGTAGGTGTGCTGATAAGTGACGGCGCCGACGCACCGACACTCGCAGCGTTGCAGACTTCTGTTGATGCTGAGGGTGCGGCCCTTGAACTTGTAGCCCTTCGTATAGGTGGTGTCCAGCTGAACGACACAAAGACCATGGCCGCACACAAAACCATCGCCGGCGGACCTTCCGTGTTGTTCGATGCAATCGCGCTCGTTGTCTCCAAAGAAGGGGCAGCTGAACTTTCGTTGAACGCTGCAGCGATCGACTGGATACGTGACGCTCACGCCCATTGCAAGATGATCGGATACACAACCGATGGTCTCGATCTTCTCAATACTGCTGGCGTCGCTGTCGACGGTGGGTACGCAAACCTGGATGAAGACACCTCGCTGTACGTCAACCTGTGTCGAGAAGGACGATTCTGGGAGCGAGACACCACGCCGGCAACATATGGGGTTGCGGAACCACTTGTCGATACCGACTCGGATACAACAGCCGAAGCAGCGATCGCAACACCACAACCATCCAAGAAAAAGACAGCGAAGAAATAGGCACAGGATTCAAATGATGAATCGACTTCAAACGCTTTCTGACACATACGGCCAGAGCGCCTGGCTCGACAACCTTCGACGAGAAGACCTTCGAACCGGTGCTCTCGAAGCGCTCGTTGCCCAGGGCGTACGCGGTATTACCAGCAATCCGACCATCTTTCAGAATGCTTTTGCAGGATCTTCGGAGTACGACGTGCAACTGGCCGACCTATTCGGTAGCAACGCTTCTATTGAAGCAACTTTCTGGGCAATAGCGGAAGCAGACGCTACTGCTGCATGCATATTATTAGCCGGGGTCTTCGATCAGAGCGGGGGCACCGACGGATTTGTATCTCTGGAAGTGCCTCCTGAGTTGGCTCATGATGCACGTTCGACAACAAGCGCCGCGCGCCTTATTCATCAGGCCGTCTCCCAACCAAACCTGATGGTTAAAATACCTTCAACTACTGCAGGCTTAGAGTCGATCAGAGACATGATCGCGGAAGGACGTAGCATTAACGCTACTTTGATTTTCGGCCTGGAACGCTACGACCAAGTCATTGACGCGTACCTCACGGGTCTCGAAACGTTTGCCGCATCGGGTGCTCCAGATCTCTCGAACGTAGCCTCCGTCGCTTCGTTTTTTGTCAGTCGAGTCGATGTGGAAGTTGACAAACGACTCACCGCTATCGGGACAGCCAAAGCCCTATCGCTTCAGGGAAAGGCCGCCGTGGCGCAAGCGGTGTTGGCGTATCAGCTGGCTCTGAAGCGATTCTCTGGAATGAGATGGAATGCACTTACTGGGCAAGGGGCTCA
>JANMEI010000063.1:0-1998 GCA_031376865.1 Acidimicrobiia bacterium
GTGCAGCTGCCGATAAGCGCAGAGCTCAGCTCCAACGGCCACCCGGCTGCTTTTGCGTTGGCTCCCACCTTCGATACCGGGTGGGCAAGGTCTGGGGTCATCGGGCCGTTGATGTGGGGCTCGAGGGTGTCGAGGTTGATCTCGATGACACGGTCGAAGTATTTGTCAGGGTTTGCGGCGACATCATCGTCAGCGCGCAGAAGATCTGCATGCTTATCAGCAATATCGGCGAGGCCTTCACGGCCAGTTGACTTCAGATACAACGCGGTTTCGTGATCGTAGGGGAAGATCGATGTTGTGGCGCCAATTTCGGCACCCATGTTGCAGACCGTGGCGCGGCCGGTGGCGCTCATGTTGGCGACGCCCGGGCCGAAGTACTCAACGATGGCACCGGTGCCACCTTCAACGGTGAGGATGTCAGCAACTTTCAAGATGATGTCTTTAGCGCTGGTCCACCCGGTCATTTTGCCCGTGAGCTTCACGCCGATCAGCTTCGGATAGCGCACGCCGAACGGCAGGCCCACCATGACATCGACCGCATCGGCACCGCCGACGCCGATGGCAATCATGCCAAGTCCGCCGGCGTTAGGGGTATGGCTGTCGGTGCCGATCATCATGCCGCCAGGGAATGCGTACTGCTCCAACACCACCTGATGAATGATGCCCGAACCCGGCTTCCAGAACCCGATGCCGTACTTTGCGCTCACTGACCTGAGGAAGTCATAGACCTCTTTGTTGGTGTCGTTGGCAACTGCAAGATCTGTGATTGCACCGACTCGGGCTTGGATCAGGTGGTCACAGTGCACCGTGGACGGCACCGCAACCTGTGCAAGCCCAGCGGTCATGAATTGAAGCAACGCCATCTGTGCCGTTGCGTCTTGCATCGCAACACGATCAGGAAAGAACTCGGAGTAGGTCACGCCCCGATCGAACTCGTCGGTGGCGGCGTCGCGCATGTGGCCGAAGAGAATCTTCTCGGTGAGCGTCATCGGACGGCCCAGGCGTTTGCGGCCGATTTCGACGTTGGCAGTCATCTTGGCGTACACGCTCTGTGCGAGTTCGACTGGGGTGTTGGCGGCGACGTTTGCCATGGGAAATCCTCCGGTGAGTTGCTGAGTTTTGCTGGGTCTCTGACTTTGTTGGTTGCAGTCTAAACCAATAAATGAGACAAGTACAAGACAAGTTGTATGATTGTGGTCATGGCTCGGGCATCGTCGTTTCGCTACCAAGAGATTGCCGCCGCATTGCGAGGTCGCATCGGTGATGGGGAGTTTCCTGGCGGGCGCTTGCTGCCGTCGGAATCGGATCTGTCTGCTCAGTACGACGCGTCGCGGGTGACTATTCGGAAGGCGTTAGAAGCTCTACGCGAGGACGGTCTGATCGATTCTCGGCAAGGGTTCGGATGGTTCGTGGCGGCCGATCCGGTTCGTCAGACGTTGGGTCGGTTGGGCACGATCGAGTCGCAGTTGGCTGACAGCGGCGTGACTGCGAAACGCCAGGTGTTGGACTTTGGGTTTGTTCGAGCGCCACGACACGTTGCTGCGGCGTTGGATTGTGTCAGGGTGCTGGAGGTGCGCCGTTTGAACCTGGCCGACGGCATCCCGTTTGCCCGCGTCACGGTGTGGGTGCCCGAGGATTTAGCGGGGGAGTTGTCGAGGTCGAATGTGGAGCGCACGTCGTTTTATGAACTGTTGCCCGTCGTTGTTGGTGGGGCGGTTCAAACCATCGCTGCCGCTGCCGCCTCAGAAGATGATGCCGTGTTGTTAGAGATCCCCGTTGGGTCGCCGGTGCTCCGCTGCCAACGGATCACCTCATCGGTAGATGATCGCGTCGTGCTGTTTAGTGAGTTTGTGTTTCCCGCTCACACCACCGAGTTTGTGGTGGATCTGCCCCATGCCGAAGCCTCAATGGCCCCCAGCGGCCTCCGCCTCGTGCCCTAACGAACCCCCAAACCCCCAAACCCCCAAACCCCCAAACCCCCAAACCCCCAAACCCCCA
>JANMEI010000086.1:0-3192 GCA_031376865.1 Acidimicrobiia bacterium
GTACAACTCGGGCAGCATCGATGCATAGTGGTCTGTCAGCACGGTGTTTGGCTCGTGATCGTAGATCTTGCTAAAGGAGTGAACGATGTAGGCGAGGTAGAGCGAAGCGGACATCGCCTGACTGTTCAGGGCCGTGGGAAACGTGATTTCGGCGAGGTTGAGCGCGGGTGCCATTGCCGCAGCGGCGAGCAGTTCAACGTTCGGTAGAGGATTGGCTTCGAGAGAGCGCTGGACGGCCGCAGTAGCACTTCCGCCTTGTGAAAAGCCTGCGATACAGAGTTTACGCTGCCACGGAATCGACATTCCGGAGGCCGCTGACTGCGCCGCGGTGAGCATATCTCGCGCAGTGTTGACCGTCGTTGGAGTGTAGAGGTACGGGTGATAACTCTGAGACTGTCCGAGCCCGACATAGTCGGGAGCAACCGTGAGAAAACCGTTCCCTGAATATGCTGCAGCGATCAAGACGCCTTCCTCTTTTGTTGGAGCAGATGGAGCAAAGTCACGTTGCACGCTCGTTCCATGAAGCCACATCAACGTTGCTTTCGGTTCGGTCCGGCGTGGGATAGCAAACAGCCCCGAGACACGTTCGGCTTTACCGAGATGTTGCGTCCAGTACACCACCCGGTATAACTCGATGCCGTTGTTGATCGGCACACTTTCCGGAAGCCGGGCGAATCGAAGCAGCGCACGGAGTTTCCATTTGGAGAAACCGCACAAATGTGTCACCTGTTCGACGGTTCCAGGCGTAGTGGTTGCGTCAATGTTCAACATATGGAGGACCCAGGTTTGGTCAGGTCTGCGCGATTCACTGCTTCAGCACTGAGAATGAGTTGGCGCGCTGTGTCCATTGCTAAGTCTTTGCCCTCGGCGAGTTCGGTTTCGCTCAACGTTGGGATACAGATGTCGGGAGGAATTCCGAGTCGGTCAAACGACACTCCATTCTCGGTAATGAAGTCTTCGTTGGGAAGAGCAAACGTCACTGTGCAGCCAGGCAAGTTCCGTTGGAGGACATCAGAGAACACACCTTGTGTGTTTCCACCGATTCGAATCGGCGGAGTTTGACGGTTGAGCATTGCTTGGGTAAAGCCCTCACCAGCACTGACGGTGAGGCTTGCCGTAAGCAAGACGAGAGGGCCAGTAAACCTGTTGCCGGATGATGGTTGAACGGTGATCGGTTGCGGACGTGTGAACTTCTTCGGATCAACCGAATCGTTTCTCGCCTGCTTCGAATAGGCCCGGTATGCAACATCAGTGAAGTGACCGGCGAGTTGTAGCGCCAGTTCATCAGACCCGCCACCGTTGACGCGAAGATCAATAATCACACCGTGCAACTTGGCGACTCGGTCGTTGCTCAAGACTTCATCAAGAGCTTTGGTGAGTTCGGCTTGTTCGTCATTGATGCGACCCGAATCGCTGAACCCATCAAATGCAGTAACACGGAGATATCCAATTCCATCCGGCAAATCTGCGTAGGCAATGAGGCCGTTGCCCCACGTTTCAAGTTCAACTCCGAGATAGCGGGCAGTAGAAGCCATCACGCGTTCGAGGAACGGCCCAAACTCTTCATAACCGGCAACTGCGGAACCGGGCCGAGCACCTTGGAACACTGCTGAGCCGCCAACTGCAACGCTTGTGTGTGCGTCTCCCAGAGGGCGGACCATGTCGGCGAAAATGTTCGCAAGTTGGTCATCGGTGGTTGATGCCGACACCCGCACACGGTGTGACGGCGTCACTGACGGCCAATCAACGTTGCGATTCTCGAAAAACGGATAGTGCTCTGCGAATGTCGTTGCGAAAAGGTCAAAGGCGGCTACTGGATCTGTCTTCGGTGTGTCCCGACAAGTTTCAGGCAACCGGTCAATTCGATTGAGGGTGATGAACCCGACTCTTCCGGGAAGTGTCAACTGAGCCGTGTCCTGTGATGTGAGATTGACGATCTGCACAGGGGTGGGAACGGGTAGACAACCCATCGTGGTTTCTTCATAGAGCGTTGTATTCGAGCCATCGATTTCAAGGACGTATCCGTATCCATCGCTTCGCCACAGCCCGTCAAGTGAGTTTGGGGAGTTGGCGCCACTGAGACCGTTAGCAACGCTCAGATCGATGTTGTTCGTTTGCGTTGCGGATGTCGAAGGCGCCTCCGGGTTAGTTGACATCCGTTTCATCGCGTCCTTTCAGTTGGGCTCATCACGCTTCTGTTCCACTTGGAGAATACTTGTACACCGTACAGCATTTCAAATGGTTTCGGATGGCTTCAAAGTCCGGCACTAGTTAGGCTGCTGGTGGACGGGTGGACGGTCTCATGCCCGGCAACGCCTCCTGCGCTCACCCGCAAGTAGAGCTCAACGTGGTCATCACGCGATGAGCGTGACCTCGACACTGAAGCGCTACGGAGCGGACCAAAGACCAAGCAGCCGAGTGTTGAGAGGTTATGCTCTGCAGGAGGGGTTGCCTAGTGCAGCCTGCCTCACGCAACCTGTCATGCAGGGCGCAACCTGTTGTTCGTGAGATGGTCGAGGAGTGGTTGTTGCATGAGTTGGGTGCTACAAGAATCCGAGTGCGGGGAAGTTGCCACCTAGGGCTGCACTCGGATCGATACCTAACGTTGAACCCAACACAGTCGCGTACACGGATCGGAAATCGGTGGTGAACTTCAGGTCGCCATCGTCGAGATCAGTAAGGCTTGCTGGTTGGCCGTAGAGACCACCTTTCACCTGCGGACCGAGAACCAGCACCGGGCCTGCGGTGCCGTGATCGGTGCCAAACGATCCATTGATCGCAACACGACGTCCAAATTCCGAGTAGACCATCAGCGTCACCTTTTGGCCGCGCGGATTACTACTCACCGCTGCGTAGAACTGGGTCAATGCTTGGTCCACATACGACATCAAACGAGCATGGGTTTCGATTTCGCTTGCGTGCGTATCAAACCCGCCGAGCGAAGCACCGTATACGCGGGCTGGTGCGCCAGCGTTGATGAGCTGCGCCACCTCAAGAAGGTCACGAGTCAGGCTGTTGTATCCCTCGCCTTCCAAGTTGGTCCCACCGCCGGTCGCGTCGGCCGTGGTGTTGATGAGCGGGGCGTACGTGTTCTTCACTCGCAGCAAGTCAGCATTTGACCCGGCGATTCGAGCTCCCAATGCGCCTAACGCTGCCGTGTTTTCGGCGTTGCGCCCCAGGTTGGTGAGTGCC
>JANMEI010000138.1:0-3153 GCA_031376865.1 Acidimicrobiia bacterium
GGCAGATACCGCCCTTGCCGCCGGCGAACGGGCCCGAATCGAGTTGCCGGCAGATCATGGCGCTGCGGCTGCGCTCGCTCAAGCTGGAGCAGAAGTCGAATCGGTTCAACCGCTCGCACTCCCGGTCCCGGTGGAAGGGATTACGGACTACGTGCAATCATCAGAAACCACGCTGGAACAAGACATCCACTGGCTTCGCCAAGCAGTCGTGGCTGATCCGCTCGACGAAACAGCCATTCTGTACCTGGCATCGGCCTACAGCCGAGCAGGCCACACGGCGTTGCTGCTCAAGCATGTCGAAGATGCCAGCAAAACCGATATCGGTGCGATGGGATCGATGATCGGCCTCGGCCAAACGCTGTTGAACTCTGAACTTCCGAATGCGGTGGTCGACGAACAGATCACCTCGGTAGCTGCCAGGCTGAAAGCGGAACGGCGTGGAAACAGCGAAATGATCGGTCACCGGCTGATCGCAGACATGGCGTACCAACGCGACGACTGGCCGCTGGCCGCCTCCGAAGCCGAAGCAGCACTTGGGCTGATGCCCGATGCCATCGGGACACGACGCTTGCTCGCCAACTGTTTGATGGAGCTCAAACAGTTCACCGCTGCCGCCGATCACTTCCGTGTGCTGGTTGATGTTGCCGAAGCACCCGGCAGCGACAACTGGGATTTGATCACTGCGTCGACGTGCGCGGGTGATTGGGCAACCGTACGTACACAGGGCACTTTACTGGGGATGGACATCGATCCGGGCGAGGGAATCATCGAAGAATCCTGGGCGCTCGTTGGTGTGTTGCTTCCCGGTTTTGAAGGACAATCAGTGTGGCGTGCACTCCGCACCGGGCCGGTGACGGCACGGGTGATCGAGGTGTCGCACCCCGAAATGGGCGACCAGCACTTTGGCAAACTTGTTGCGTTCAATCCGGCGCCTGTTAACCAAGAGCAGCAAGAGGAGGCGGGCGAGGATTGGGTTCCATTTTTCCCTACCGTCCACGTGCTTGAGCCGAGCACGTCACGGTCGTGGATACTTGACGGGGTTCACCCCGGCGACGACACCTGGGCGGTGTTCCGAGACACGCTTCGCGAAGATGGATGGGGTGTGTGGGTTGGAACATGGGAGGGCTACGAAGTAGAAGATTCCGAAAACAACGACGAATCACATCCGGGCATCTTTGCGTTCGTGGCATCCCCAGCCGAACTAGACCCGCAGCACGTTCATCACCGTCTCGAAGCGCTCACCGCAGGCTGGCCGCACCAGCTCGCTTGGAAGGGTCTGGCCACCGCAGCGGGAGTTGGCATCGACCAACACGACGCGTTGATTGCGCGTTACGGGTTATAGGGCGCACTTAATTCAGCAGCGCGTTTAGTTCAATAGCGCGTTGAGCGCTGCTGGAAGGTCAACTACCGACGTCACGCATCGGTAGTTGCCCCGAGCCGCTGATGCAATTGCCCGACCACGTTCTTGAGATTCGTCATCGTCGCTGGTGCCGATGACATGCACACGATCGATGCCGCGAACCGCGAGTTCCGGTAACTGACCGGCTGTGTGTTTGGCATCACTCAGCAAAATCACGACTCGTTCGCGAGCATGCGTACGATCCAGCTCTTTGCGGGCGCCTTGTAGCGCCAATGACAAATCGGTTTCCCCCTTGCCGCGTAACGTCAGCAGATCATCGACGACTGATCCGACGTTACGAGGTTGTCCTTGATGTTGCAAGACGATCGAATCGCGATTGAACGCCACCACCGACGTTTCGGTTCGATCGTCACCTGCCAGCAGGACCCCAGCGGCCCCCATAGCCGCCATGGCCACCTGGTGCCCGTTCATCGAACCGCTTCGATCAACCAGTAAGCACACTGCCCTTCGGCCGGCCACCCAGCTACGTGTCACCATCTCATCAGAACTCACCGGCAACAGCCCATCGGTTCGAGCCAACGTGGCATCGAGATCAAGATCGCCGCCCAGTTCACCGGTGCGGGCGTGTAGCCGTTGCACACCACGGATAGGTTTTCGATTATCACGAGCAACACGAACCACCAGCTGCACGGCAAGCCGCCGAGCAACCGATCGCAACGTTCGATCAGTTGCATTGGCTGCGCTGACCAGAACTTCAAGGGCCCGGTCGGGACTCTCTTCGAACATGTCTTCAAGGGCTGCCTGATCGAGCTGCCCAACGTCGGGGCTGATTTTGTTGAAGTCATCGTTGCGAGAAAGCTCGTTACGACCGCTGGTGCGTCGCCCTGCTTCGGTGACTGCTTTGCGGGCTTCGTCACCAGTCAAGATGCGGCCCCGACCACCGCCCCCCGGAGGAGGCGGGCCGGAGCCGTTAGCTTTTCCCGGATCAGTCTCCGTGTCTGCAGCCGGAGCAGTGTGTTGACGTCTTGACCATTCGCTGATTGCATCGCTGAGGAGCTCTGCAACAATGTCTTCCGCCGTTCGATCGGAGCCTTCGTCAACTCGTACGCGTCCAGAAAGTGCTGCGGTTGCGGCATCTACTAACAATTGCGTGTCGTCATGTGGATTCAGGGACTTTCCCGGATGACGAAGTTGAAGCAAGCCTTCGATCAGAAACGCAAAATCGATGGCCCCTCGAACGCTGCTGCCGTTTCGAAGCTCTCGATGTGACCGCGACCCGCGAACCGTCAGCACGCTGATCATTGTGGTTGCAGAACCGGCGTCAACTTGTGTCGCTGCCTCCACAATTTCACATTCGTGTGGTTCATCTTGATATCCAACGGCGAGGCGACACAAACGGTCGTACACCGCTTGGGCAACACGAGTAGTGCCGATCGAATCTGCCGGGTTCATGGCAGCAACCAACCGGAAGTTTGGATGAGCAGGAATTCGCCCGACACGCGGAACGTGAACTTCACCTTCGGCCAACGCGGTGATGAGTACGTTGAGGGACTCTTCGGGAATTCGGTTGAGTTCTTCGAGGTACAGCAGACCACCGCTTTGAACAGCCTCAACGAGCGGGCCAGGCACAAACGCGTCGGGCTGATAGCCAGAACGAATCACCAACGCCGGGTCGTGATAGCCAACCAATCGGCTGGGAGTCAGTTCGGCGTTGCCCTCCACGAAGTGCAAGGACACCCCCGCTGCATGCGCAATGGTTCGCAACAGGGTTGACTTGCCCGTTCCCGGTGGGC
>JANMEI010000146.1:0-6561 GCA_031376865.1 Acidimicrobiia bacterium
ACCATTGCTCGCCCCGTGGCTAGATCCTCGTCCATCGCAAGGATCAACGAACGGTCGACCTTCAAGACGTCCACGGCAAAATTGCGTAAGTAGCTGATCGAGGCGTTACCCGATCCGTAGTCATCGATTGCAATCAGAACCCCAAGTTTGCGGAGTTGCGCCAACACCACAGCAACAACACGAGGGTCAGCAATCAACATCGTTTCCGTCAACTCGAGCATGATCGACGTTGGATCCACTCCAGAGAACGCCAGTACCCTCGCAACATCTCCGACAAAGCTGCCGTCAGTGAGCTGCCTCGCCGACACGTTGATCGCCATCGATAGGTTGGGGCGTCCGAACTGGCGCTGCCAAGTTGCGAGTTGCTCCACCGCTTCTTCCAACACCCATCTGCCAATGGCAACGATCTGGCCGGTATCTTCGGCGATCGGAATGAACTCATCTGGTGCGAGTGGTTCCCCGCCCGGCGGAGTCCAGCGAAGTAGTGCCTCAAAACCAACCACGGCTCTATCTCGTAAGCGGACGTTAGGTTGGTACACGAGCGTGAACTCACCTTCGCCAATCGCTTTGTCCATCGCTGTTCGAAGTTCGGTGCGTCGCATCACTTGTTCCAGCATTTGATGCTCGAACACCATTGAAATGCCCTTGCCAGCACGCTTAGCTGCGTACATGGCGGTATCGGCATAAGCCAGCAATTGATCGATCCGGGTATCGTCGCCGTTACGATACGACGCGATTCCGATGCTCGCACCAATAGTCACCCGGAGGTCACCCAAGACGATCGGCTCACTAATCGCTTCGATCAATCTGTTTGCAATGATGCTTGCTTCGGAGTTCGGGCCGAGCAGCACGGCAAATTCATCTCCACCCAAACGAGCGACTCGATCAGTCGGACGTGTGGCTCGCTGCAATCGATGTGCAACTTCGATCAGCACCTGATCACCGGCCGGGTGGCCCTGACTGTCGTTCACGTCCTTAAACCCATCTAGGTCAATGACAAGCACGCTTACAGCATCTGACGTCGATCGGGCAACAGCCAGTTCGAGCTCCATTCGCAAACGACTTCGGTTGATCAACCCGGTTAACGGATCATGATGGGCCAAGTACGCCAAATCACTTTCAGCCATCGTGTGCGCCGTAACGTCTTGAACGCTGAGCACCGCTCCTTGCGGGCCGGCACTCAAGTCGATCGGCCGACACGAAACTGACACCCACCGAGGTCCATGCCGTCCTTCGAGCCGCAGCACATTGTCCGATGTCGATTCTGATCGAACGAGGGCGGCCGTCGTCGGAAGTTGCTCGATGGCAAGTTCGCGCCCACCCACGCTTGCACCAACAAGCAACTCGTTGTGGCTCAATCCAAGAACGTGGGAGTGACCCACGTTGGCAAAAATGAAGGAGGCGGCGCGGTTGGCGTCAACCACGGTGCCGCGTTCATCGAAGATGATTACTCCTTCTCGCAGCCCGTCCAAAACAGCTCGATGTCGGCTCCCCGAATACAAGACCGTCAGCTGAGCCGCCTGTTCAGACGTGACATCTCGAAGTGCGACAATCTGCACCCGCGCACCGTCTGCACCGTCTGCACCCAGCGCGCCACGCGCACGAAGTTCAAGCGTTTGATAGCCGTTGGCCAAGGTGAGTTCTACTTCAAGGTTCTCCCCGAAATTGAGTTGCTCAAATTGATCGAAGGTCACATCTCGGGCGGGTGAATCAAATGATGTCCTCAACTGTTTCCCAACAGCGAGAAATGATCCAAGCAGCTCTCGAGCTGGCTCGTTGGAGGCAATCACCTCGCCACGTTGGATCGCCACAATCGGCGAATCAACCAGGTCCATCCACGAGAAACTCATCGAAGGCCGATCGCTAGGCGTAATCGAATCCACCGGTTACGCCTCAATCATTTCGGCAGAGTACTGACGAGTCAACGTGCGCCGATCTGCTGGGCTCGCAGGGATGATCACGTGCGCTGCCCCAAGGCAAATGGGCGTCAACGTATTGCGAACAATCGTGCCCGCGTTGCGCCATTCGCTATCAGCCACTAACACGGCATTTCGCATCGGTGATGCCGCACCAAGAAACTCGATCCAACCATCAACATCGCGGTCATGCCAGGCCACAGGTTCTGCCGGGCCGCAAAACACAAAACGTGGCATCGTGGCGAAAGACAACTGGTGAGTGGCTTCACACCGAACGAGCGGTCCCCTGGGTCCCGCTACCGTCGTAGCGATGTCGTCGCCAATACTCACGTTTGCGTACGAATCAGCAGAGTCACCGATAGCGATGATGTTGTTGTTGCACAATGCAGCGACGAGCAGTTGCACAAATGCGGGCCCGGGGGTCAGATGTACGCCAATCACATCACCGGGAGCAATCCCTCCATCTCGGAGGGCTCTGATCCAGTGACGGCTTCCTGTCCAAATCGATGCTGCTGGAATGGTGGTGTCACCGCTCGTGAAGACCGGTTGCGGTTGATCAACGAGCGCTTCGTACAGCCGCTCACGCCACCGATTCACTTCTTCGCGACGAGAATCCAGTTTGCGCCGCCACGTCGCTTGTAAAACTGAACCTTGACTTCCGTCGGAGCCATTCGGTACGTAAACGTATAAAAGAACACGAGGTTCATTTCGCCCTCTTGAACGCCGCGAGTAAAGGTGCCCCGGAAGAGTTTGTTGTTCGTGCATGCTGCTACCTGGGTGAAGAAGTTTCGCCCCAGCGCAGCAGACGCCGCCATTCCAGAAATTTCGGACTCGCCCCTGCTGTACACCTCGATGAGTCCAGCATCGTTCGTTCGGATCACGCCAAAGGGAAGGTCGTCGATCTGATCCAAGGTCAAAAAATCAATGTCTGCCAGCAGTGCTTCATCCGCGATCCCGGCTCCTGAATCCGCCATGCGGGTTCCTTGGGTCCAAGCGGTCTGTGTCATGACATCACTCATGAAAGTGTCTCCAAACGGGCGGTAACGAGGCGAAGGATGTTGACGGCGGTGTCAACATCGGCACGGATGGCCTGCTGCTCACGGCGAAGCTTCATGACATGATCGATGATCTCATCGGCGTCCGACAGACCGATCGTTGCATCCATTCGGGCCCGTTCTGCATACAGGGAGTGCAATTGGTCCAAGAGACCTAAGTCCGGAACCGAGGATTTCGGCGGCGGGACCGAGCCCATAGCCGTCGTGACTCGAACCTGTTCAACCTTGGTTGGAGCGTTTCCCCATGCTGAATTCGGCGGTGAAGTATCTGTCAGCGCAGCCTGCACAGCGAGGGTGTTGGTGTCCATGGCCTGTGTATCGACAATCCCATCCAAAAACCTGAGCCTGATTGAGTTGGTTTTTTGAAAGGTTTGCGCTTTAGTTATCCACCGAAACGACCGATACTTCGCCTATGACGTTCTCTCCCGAAGAGGTAACCGCAGCTCTCGATGTTGCCGACCTCGACGCGGCCCTCATCAACATCTTTGCTGGGCGCGAGCGGAAGAACTCGTTCTACGAGTGTGCGCTGCTGATGCATGAACAACGCGAGGAGTTTGTTGCTGCCTTGCAAGAGGTCTCCGACGACGAGGATCTGCGCGTTCTGGTTGCTTGCCGGTACATCGAACAGAAATCTCGTTGGCTGCAGTGGAACCTATCGATGAACTATAAAATGATGCTGACCGGCACGTTCGATATCGACATTGCGATGAAGGCTTCGGCCCTCTCGTATCTCCTCGGTCGAATAGAACCATTCATTGATGCAGAATCGCTGGGCCGTATCAATGAAATGTTGAACGAGCCGATATTTGTTTCAGCCCCCGAGTGACCGCCCTCCAACTGAGGGTCCCTGGACAGTGACCAGTTGGCACTACGGTTTTGCACCGTGGAGCCTGCGACCGACCTTCATCCAGCATTGACCAACCTTCCTCGCCCGTCGGGCTGGTTCGGGAGCGATAATCAATCCGGCGCCCACCCCGAAGTGATCGACGCGGTGCAACGCGCCAACGCCGGCTTCACGAGCGGCTACGGTGACGACCCGTGGACTGACACGGCATACGACATGTTCCGCGAACGATTCGGAGCAGATATCGATGTGCTGTTTACCTACAACGGGACCGGTGCCAATGTCACCGCCCTTCAGGCCCTGCTTCCCAAATACGGCGCGGTCATCTGCCCCACCGGTGCCCACATCGACATCGACGAAACCGGAGCGCCGGAAAAGATCCTTGGCGCGAAGCTGATTGATGTGCCAACAGACAACGGCAAGCTTCGTCCTGAGCAAATCAACGACTATGTGCACTTCCTTGGGGTGCAGCATCACGTGCAGCCGGCTGTGGTCTCGATCACCCAATCAACGGAACTTGGCACGCTGTACACCGTCGATGAAATTGCGCAGATCGCATACATTGCGCACAGTCACGGCATGTTGTTGCATCTCGACGGCGCCCGAATCGCCAATGCAATAGCTGCACTGGGGTGCACACCACAGGCGATGACCTTCGATGCAGGGGTCGATGCGGTCAGCTTCGGCGGGACAAAGAACGGTTTGATGTTTGGTGAAGCGGTGCTGTTCAAGGATCGAGCCACCGCCAATGGAGCGGTTTACCTGCGTAAACAAACCACGCAACTTGCTTCAAAAATGCGATTCCTCAGTGCACAGATGATTGCTCTACTTACCGATGATTTGTGGCTGAAGTCAGCTGGGGCGGCAAACGCCATGGCGACCCGCCTCGACGCAGCCGTTCGCACTATTCCTGGCGTGCAGTTGGAACGTCCAACTGAAGTTAACTCGCTGTTTCCGATCATTCCCCGCGAGGCGATTGATCCACTCCAGGATTGGGTGCCGCACTACACCTGGAACGATGCGATCAGTCAGGTCCGGTGGGTTTGCAGTTTCAACACCACTGCGGCTGATGTCGATCAGTTCGCAGCAGGAGTCCGGGCAGTCCTGGCTTCGTTGACGTAACGTGATCAGTGATATGACAACGTTGCATCTTCATCGGTCGGGCTCTCCTGATGGCACTCCGCTCCTTGCTATTCATGGCATCACCGCACACGGTCGACGGTTCGACCGTTTAGTGAGCGAGTACCTCTTTGATCGTCAGGTGGTGGCACCTGATCTTCGTGGTCATGGTGAGTCACCGGTCGATGCTCCGTGGAACTTGGAAACCCATGTCGAAGACTTGATCGGTGTCTTAGACGAGCTGGGGTGGCACTGCGTCGATGTGGTGGGTCATTCGCTCGGTGCCAATCTTGCGCTGCGCCTGTTGGCAACACACCCGGAGCGTGTCAACCGGATTGCATTGCTTGATCCTGCATTCGAGCTACCGGCCACAAACATGACCGGGGCAGCAGAGAGTTTTCTGGTGGACGAATCGTTCGAGACGCTTGACGAGTTAGTTATTCATCGTCGGGCCGGTCGCGTCGACGCAGCTATTCCCGATTCCGACCACGACGCCCGCATCGCAGCCATTCGCGGTCCCGATAGCCGGTGGCGATTGAACTTCAGCCGCGCCGCGGTGGTGGCTATGTGGGGCGAGTTGGCCCGACCTCTGCCGATCATCATGCGGCCGAAGCCAGCGCTATTGATCAATGCATTGAAAGCAAAACTGGTATCGGATCCGCAGATCGAGTACCTCGAACAGTGCTTCGAAGATCAGCTGACCCAGGTCGAGCTAGACCTGGGCCACATGTTGTATTGGGATGACCTTGACGCCACCGGCCGAGTCGTGGCCGGATGGCTCAATAACTAGCGTCGCGTCGACGGACGGACACTGCTATTCGAGCGACGACATGACGTGCTTGATGCGTGTGTAGTCGTCCATTGCGTACATCGACAGGTCCTTGCCGTACCCAGACTTTTTAAAGCCGCCGTGGGGCATTTCAGCAACCAACGGGATGTGGGTGTTGATCCACACGCAACCAAAGTCCAATCGTTTCGACATCCGCATGGCCCGGCCATGGTCGCGGGTCCAGACCGAGGACGCCAGTCCGTAGTCAACACCGTTGGCAAAACGAACTGCTTCGTCTTCGTCGGTGAACTGCTGCACGGTCATCACCGGACCAAATATTTCGGTTTGGATTTGCTCATCGTCTTGACGCAGATCGGCCAACACTGTGGGTGAATAGAAGAAGCCGGGCCCGGCAATCTTTGCCCCACCCGCCGCAACGCGCGCATGGGACGGAAGCCGATCAACGAGTCCACTGACGTGAGCCAACTGATTGGGGTTGTTCACCGGACCAACGAAGACATCTTCATCATCGGGGCTGCCAACAACTGCAGCTTTCACCTTGGCCGACAGTGCATCAACAAAGTCCTTATAGATACCCGGTGCACACATGATTCGGGTTGCTGCAGTGCAGTCTTGTCCAGCGTTGAATAACCCAGCGATGTGAATTGCTTCGGCAGCTGCTTCAATGTCGGCATCGTCAAACACCACCACTGGTGCCTTGCCGCCAAGTTCAAGATGCACGCGCTTGAGCGAATCCGAAGCGGTCTTCGCGACATCCATTCCGGCCCTTACTGATCCGGTGATGGACACCATGGCCGGCGTGTTGTGGCTCACCATCTGTCGACCGGTGTCTCGGTC
>JANMEI010000154.1:0-1994 GCA_031376865.1 Acidimicrobiia bacterium
CCAGCTGACCGGAACGTTCTGTCGAACGCAAGGTGCCCCGCAGTTTCCTGCTTCGGTTGTGGTAGCGCGACGAGTCCGAGAAGTCGAAGTACATCATCACGATGCGGGGCTTCCGTGGTTCAGCTTCGCCGACTGGAGCGACAACTATGTCGATTGGGATCTGTCACAGCAGATGCCAGCGATCTCTGATCGGGTCGACACCGCATTTCGATGTGTGGACGAGCGGGGTGAGTTCTACGCAAGCGGCGAAGTGAGTGATTCGATTGAACCCATCACGGTTGATCGCCGTGCACTGTTGGCGTGGGCACTCAACCGGGCCACGATTGTTGGTCTACCCGATCCCTACTCATGGATCTTGCCGCCGCCGGCCCAACGGTAGGTCGACGAGTAAATCTTTGACGTTTCTATTGCGTGAACGCGGGCGCAGTGACGGTGCCATCGGGGTGACGAGCGAAACGATCTTGGCCGGTGTGGATGGGATCGGTGCGGTCCCAGGGCCAGCCTCCGAATTGAGTTCGTTGGTAATCCTCGTAGGCAGTTTGTAACTCAGCGCGGGTGTTCATCACGAACGGTCCATGCTGAGCGACCGGTTCGCCGATAGGTCGACTTTGCAGAACGAGCGCGCTCACACCTTCAGTGCTCGCAACGATTTGTGCACTTATGGTTGCTTGCAGCCGATTGCCGGTCATGTTCTTCAGTTCCTCACCATTAACGGTTGCGGACCCTTCAAACACGTACAGCATGCGTTCAACTCCGGCTGATGCGGCGGGAACGTGAATTGCAGTTCCCGGATCGCCTCGCAACTCGAAGATGGCAAACTCGTTGTCAAGATCCGCTGCCCACGAATCAATCGGAGCGGGTGGTGCTGCCTCGCCGCCCAGCGATCCGGCCACGATGCGCACGGTCATCCCGTCAGTGAGGACGGGCTGCTGATCTGCCCACCGCATCGAAAAATAGGGAGGCGCCATCTTGTGAGCTTTCGGAAGATTGACCCAAATCTGGAATAGCTCAACCGGGTTCGGCTGGTCTTGATGCAGCAAAGGAAACATCTCAGCATGCACGATTCCCGCTCCGGCTGTTAGCCATTGGGTGTCGCCCTTTCCAAAGCGTGCGGCGGCACCCATGGAGTCGCTGTGGTCAATGAGTCCTTGTCGGACGTAGGTCACTGTTTCGAATCCGCGATGCGGGTGGGACGGAAAGCCCGGCACGGTGTGGCCGTGGTACATCCGCCAGCCGTCTTTGCCTTCGAAGTCCATCCCGATATTGCGACCCGACAATGAGGTGGCCGGACCGGCTTCGGTGTTGCCCGCTGGATAATGATCTAGGTGGTGGACGCAAAAAAGAAATGGGTCGATGGTCGGCCACTGAAATCCGAGTGGCACAGTTTCGAGAATGACTGACGCTGCCATGATCGGATCTTACGTCGAGTGGTGCCTTCACGGAATAACTACTCAGTATGGACAGATACTGACGTTCTTGTAGTCAAAGCGGGGCTGATCAGGATGGGTTCAGCTGACTGACTGTGTCGGTGTTGCGTCGCAAGGTCGGTCTCCCAGTTGTTCGTGAGCATGCTCACTGCAACTTGTCCAAGTTCGCGATGTGGCGTGGACACCGAGGTCAGCCCGGGGCGCAACCAACCTGCAAGTAGCGATCCGTCGAAAGACACGACGCAGACGTCGCGACCGGGAGTCAGGACGTGCTCGTGAAGTGCTTGGTAGGTACCAAAAGCGACCTGGTCGTTCATACAGATAAACGCATGTGGAAAGGTAACACGGTGAGTTCGTTTCGTGCTTGGAGCGCTTGATCGCAACAGGTTGTCGACGGCAGCAAAGGCTGATTCTGGCCACCAATCGCAATCGATGTTACGAAGCAGCGTTGATTTCGGCAGTCCTGCTCGAATTCCAGCCAGCCGTTGTTGGAGGGCATATCGGTTTGGGTGCCCGGTTCCAACAACTGCGATGTCTTTGGTGTCTGTCCCCAGAGCGGCCAACGCC
>JANMEI010000161.1:0-1941 GCA_031376865.1 Acidimicrobiia bacterium
CGAAAGAACCACCAGCGGCCCGTCTTCAGGCCCACTCTCAAGGACGTCGAGCTCAACTCCGTTTGTGTTCCTTCGTAACCGCCGAATGCCGTAGGTCGCTAGTAGAGGGTCGAGGGTGTCAGCAGCCATAGCCCATGGTTACACGCCGATTGGGCGCAGCGCCATTGCCGGACTAGAACGCTCTTATGGACTTCGCTATCCCCGCAGAAACGCAAACCATTTTGGACGACCTTGACGCCTTCATTGAGGCCGAAATCAAACCACTTGAGCAAGTTGACGACAACATGCGGTTCTTCGATCATCGCCGCGAGTACGCACGAACGGATTTCGAAAACGGGGGAGTGCCGCGCGCTGATTGGGAGGCACTGTTGCGCGAGATGCGGCGTCGAGCTGATGCCGCTGGCTGGCTTCGTATGGCGCTACCTGCAGAATATGGCGGCCGTGATGCCAGCAACCTGACCATGGCGATAATACGTGAACATATGGCTGCCAAAGGGCTGGGTTTGCACAACGATCTGCAAAACGAATCGAGCATCGTCGGCAACTTTCCCACGGTGCTGATGATGCGTGACTTTGGCACGACAGACCAGATCGCAACGTGGATGCCAGGGTTCCTTGACGGTACCCGGCGTTTGGCGTTTGGCCTCACCGAACCCAACCATGGCTCCGATGCAACGTTTATGGAAACTACTGCGGTCAAGGATGGTGAAGAGTGGGTCATCAACGGGATGAAGCGTTGGAACAGTGGATTACACCACGCCACTCACGACATTATTTTCGCTCGCACGTCCGGTCAGCCGGGCGACCCAACCGGCATCTCGGCGTTCTTGGTTCCCACCGATTCGCCAGGCTTCAAGGTGGAGTTCTTCTGGTGGACATTTAATATGCCAACAGATCATGCAGAAGTGTCGCTCACCGATGTGCGAGTGGGTCCTGAAACTCTGTTCGGTGAACTCGACAAAGGTCTCGACCTTGCTCAACACTTCGTTCATGAGAACCGAATCCGTCAGGCCGCTTCATCCTTAGGAGCAGCCCAGTTCTGTATCGACGAAGCAGTCGCTTACGCCAATCAGCGAGTCACCTGGGGCAAACGCCTGTCCACCAACCAAGGGATTCAGTTCCCGCTCGTTGAGTTGCATTCCGAAGCCGCAATGCTGCGCCAGCTCATTCGTTACACGGCATGGATGTTGGATCACAAACATCACATGGAGGTCACCCATCTGGTTGCGATGTGCAATTACCGAGGTAACCGGCTGGCCTGCGATGCAGCAGACCGCGCAATGCAAACATGTGGCGGAGTTGGATACTCACGCCACATGCCGTTCGAACATATTTATCGACACCATCGCAGGTACCGAATCACCGAAGGATCCGAAGAAATCCAGATGCGCAAAGTGGCGCAAAACCTGTTTGGTTTCGGACGAAAGTAGAACCTATGGCAGGGTGTTGGAGATGCCTTGGAAGGTCGACTTCAGCTTGGTGCCCAAGAGCGATACAGCGCCGATGATGGCAACGGCGATGAGGCCAACCATGAGCGCGTACTCAACAGCGGTAGCACCGCGCTCTTCGATGTCAGCCTTGCGGCCGGCGATTTGGGTTTGGAGTGAAACGAATAGTTCGAGCATGGAGTGTCCTTGGTTGGGGTCGACGAGAAGGTCTGTTAGTAGTGTCGGCCCCGATCGGTCGCGGCCAATCCCAAATGTTGATGATCCCGACTACGAGTGAGTCATCCGCACTACTCCGGATCCTCGGAATCGCCCTCAGGTAGTCCGAATGACCAAGTTCAGGTTGGCGCCGGCGAGGACCGTCCGACTAGACCGTGATCATGGATGCCCGAGAAGCTGGTCAGGTCTTCGTGATCGCTGATGCCTACGCAGATGAGCCCAAGTTCTACGAAGCTTGTGCCTATCTTCGGGCGAATGAACCAGTTCATTGGGTTGA
>JANMEI010000223.1:0-5074 GCA_031376865.1 Acidimicrobiia bacterium
CTTGCGGGCCGCGCTGGCCCCCAGATCGCCCGAGGCCGTATCGATCACGCGGAAATGCAAACCAAGTGACGTCAAGAAGTCTTTTTCCCAACCTAGGAAACGAAGGTGTTCGTCGTGGGCGCTGGCAGGATCGCAGAACGAGAACATCTCGACCTTGTCGAACTGATGTACACGGATGATTCCTTTGGTGTCCTTGCCATAGCTCCCCGCCTCGCGTCGGAAACACGACGAGAACGCCGCATACCGACGAGGCAACGTTGCCCCGTCCAACATTTCGTTCATGTGATACGCCGCCAATGGCACCTCACTGGTGCCAACCAGATAGAGATCATCAGCCGGTAGGTGATACACCTCGTCAGAGTGCACGCCCAAATACCCCGTGCCGGCCATCGCCTCGGGCTTGACTAGCACCGGGGTGATCATTGGGGTGAACCCGTTTCGCACTGCACTGGTGATGGCGTGCTGCATGAGCGCAAACTCCAACATCGCGCCGGGGCCCGTCAAGTAATAGAAACGCGCACCACTCACCTTCGCCCCGCGTTCGGTATCGATGGCCCCCAACAGTTCACCAAGCTCGATGTGGTCGCGAACGGGGAAGTCGAACGTTGGCTGCACTCCGACGGTTTCGACAACTGCAAAGTCGTCTTCCCCACCGATTGGGGCACCAGCTTCCAACAAGTTTTCGATCGCCATGTGCAGTTGCCGCACGTCATGCTCAAGTTCGACCTGGGCTGCCTCAGCGGCCTTCACGGCGATCGACAAGGTGGAGGCTTTGGCCAGCAACACCTGCTTGTCGTCGCCCTGTGCTTGGGCGATATCCTTGCCGATCGTCTTTTGCTCGTTGCGCATTGCGTCGAATCGGGTGATCGCCACGCGGTGGGCTGCGTCGGCGGCCAGTAGCCGGTCTACCAACGAAGGGTCAGCTAACCGGTCTCGTTGGCTTTGCCGGACACGCTCGGGGTCTTCTCGGAGCACCTTGAGATCGATCATAACGATTGAGGTTACCGGCAGATTACGCTGGGGTTTTGATGAATGCGCCAGCTCTCGAAGTGAACGATCTGGTCGTTCGCTATCCCGGTCGTGATGCGGCTGCTGTGGATGGGGTCAGTTTCAGTGCAGCGGCCGGTTCGGTTCTTGCGTTGCTCGGCCCTAATGGGGCAGGAAAAACTTCCACCGTTGAAACGCTCGAGGGTTACAAACGACCCACGTCAGGAAGCGTGCGGGTGCTTGGCCTTGACCCCATCAGCCAAGCCCGAGAATTGATGCCACACATCGGCGTCATGCTGCAACGAAACGGCGTGTACCTGTCGATGGGGCCGGCACAGGTGCTGCAACTGTTCGGAGCGTATTACGGAGCCAAAGCCAAGCGCACTGACGAAGTACTCGAACTGGTCGGATTGAACTCTGTTGCCAAGACTCCGTGGCGGAGGCTATCTGGTGGCGAGCAACAGCGACTGTCGTTGGGTATGGCACTCATCGGCCAGCCAAAGGTGCTGTTCCTCGACGAACCCACCGCCGGGATGGATCCTGCGGCGCGCCAAACCCTGTGGACGGTTATCCGTCAATTGCGAGCCGACGGTGCCACAATGCTGCTCACCACGCACTATCTCGATGAGGCCGAGCGACTCGCCGATCAGGTGGTGATCGTCGACAAGGGCCGCGTGGTGGCAGCGGGAACCCCCGACGAACTTCGCAGCGGCGGCACCGACGACATTCGCTTCAGCGCAACGCCCGGTCTGGAAGTGGCGTCGCTACAACTGCGTGTTGACGGGGCAGTCGTCACCGAACCGAGCCCAGGTGAGTACCACGCAGCTGTCGCTCCTACTCCCCAAAACATCTCGACCATCACCGCGTGGCTGGCCGACCAAAACGTCACGCTTGGCGATCTGCGCGGCGGGCGTCAACGATTAGAAGACGTGTTCGCTCGACTCACCAATGAGCCGAGCACTGCCGACACCGAACGGGCAACCAAGCAAACATCGCAGCGCACAAAGCGAGGGGCTAAGACATGAGCGTGTTTCTCGCGCAGCTCAAAGCCGAGTTGCGTATGACGCTCACTCGTGGCGAGTCGTTACTACTCACACTTGGTATTCCGCTCGCAGTCCTGGTGTTCTTTTCGCTCGTCAAAGTAATCGACACTGGCACGGTCGAGCCGGTTGATTTCCTCGCTCCGTCCACCATTGCACTGGCGGTTATCTCGATGGCCATGACTGGCGTCGCCATCGCAACAGCTTTTGAACGCGAATACGGTGTGTTGAAGCGATTAGGCACAACACCATTGGGACGCCCTCGCTTGCTTGGTGCCAAAATCGCATCAATCATCTGTGTGCAGATTATTCAGGTCACCGTGCTCACCATCGTCGCGGTGCTACTCGGATGGCGGCCACCAGCGTCCGGATGGCCGATGGCCATCGGCGCGCTTTTCCTCGGCACAGTCGCGTTTGCTGGCCTCGGATTGCTGATGGCTGGCACGTTAAAGGCAACAGTCACCTTGGCCGCAGCGAATGGTTTGTATATTTCGTTGCTGTTGATCAGCGGCATCGTGGTGCCGCTTTCGCGGTTTCCGACGGCCATGCGTGCCGTTGTGCGCCTCCTTCCGTCAACTGCGCTAGCCGAATTGGTGCGCGACGCATTTGGTGGGGACACAGCGCCTGGCCAGGCATGGGTAGTTCTGGTGGTTTGGGGCGTTGTTGCCGTTGGAGCTGCGGTCAAATGGTTCCGTTGGGAATGAGGAGTCAAGAAATGATGAAGTCATACATACGCACACTGATGATCGTCGTGGTTGCGACGATGGGCTTAGCAAGCTGCTCCGACAAGGCCGCCAAAGCGACCGGTCTGCAGGCCGAGACTGCCAGTTTCGATATCGTCGCAGGCCCAGTCGAGCGGCTGATGGTGGGCGTCAGCGACATCGAGGGCAACTCCCTCACCGGCGGCACCGTACAGATCCGCATCCGGCCGGTCGACGGCGAGTGGAGCACCCCGGTGGAAGCCACCTCGTTGGCAGTTCCAGGCCGGCCAGCTTCCACGTCGACTACCGCCAGGCTCACGGCGCCATCTGAAGCCGTCGGCGTGTATGCCACCGGAAAAGTCACCATACCAACAGCCGGATTTTGGGAGCTCGAAGTTAACGCCGGCAAGCTCGGCACCGCAATGACCGCATTCGAAGCCTTCGAAGCCGCGCAAGCTATCGGGGTCGGCGCTGCAGCGCCACGAACCGACAACCCCACGATCAACACGCCCGGCATCAAGCCCTCACACTTGGACTCGTTAGCCCTCGATGCAACGGACATCAGTGCACTTACCGATCAAGACCTTCACAAGGTGCAGATTGCTAAATCACTCAACGATCGCCGACCGATTGCGATTGTGGTTGCTACCCCTGCGTATTGCACGTCGCAGTTCTGCGGACCATTGGTGTCCGAGTTTGGCAAACTCCAGAAGGAGTATCCGAACATTGATTTTGTCCATCTCGAAGTGTTTCCCGATGGGTTCGACAAACCAATCTCGGTATCGGCAGCGCAATGGATTGCCGTCGGCGGCACACCCGAGGGACAAGGCAACGAACCATGGGTGTTTGTCGTTGACGCATCCGGCACGGTTACCCAACGGTGGGACAACGTGGTGGAGATGAAGGCGCTTCGAGCCGAGTTGAAACGGCTGAGCGACTAAGCGCTATCCGTGATCCATCTTGGAGTGGTCAACCATCGTATCGTCGC
The DNA here is from genome assembly GCA_031376865.1 of Acidimicrobiia bacterium. Lineage (GTDB taxonomy): Bacteria > Actinomycetota > Acidimicrobiia > Acidimicrobiales > JANYDT01 > JANNBN01. The sequence continues at coordinate 3,717 of JANMEI010000223.1, forward strand.
TGACCGATTTGTCTGTGGACTTATTACTGGACTTATTACTGGACTTATCAGTTGATGTGTTGTGGTCAGAATGATCCATAGGTGTCGGAGCAGGAATCTCGACCCCTAACCGCCGGGCGAACGATCGCATCTCGTTGATCTCGACGGTTTGCACCGCCGCCATCCGACCGGCCATCACCGCAACAAAAGCAACTTGAGAACGGTCAGCGGCATACTGGGCCATGTCTGCGCCACTGGCATGATGGTTAATCATTAAGCGAAGAAACTCAACATCGGCATCGGTTCCGTTCAACGTCTTCAGCTTGGCAATCTGCTCTGGTGTGGCTAACCCCGGCATCTTTGACGTCGGAACCGCCATACCCATCCAGCCCATCGACGTATCGTTTTGTGGGAGTGCATCGACACCCCACCGATCGAGTTGATCTCCCATTTGCACATACTCACCACGTTGAGCCAACAAAATGTCGACTGCTTCTTGGCGCACGGAGGGATCTATCCCGCGGTTCATCACGATGAGCGACAACTCGAGGGCCTGCTCGTGATGCACCATCATGTCTCGCAAAAAGCCAATATCGATCGTGGTGGGTTTGGCCTCAGCCTGCGCCGCCTGTCGGTCTGATCGGGCCCGTTGCACCGTTGTGCCGATGCCGCCACCTAACAGCATGGTGGCAACACACAAGCCGGCAACTTTGCCGAGCGGAAGGTGCCGTGATCTACCAGATGAGATTGGGTCGAGATCAATGGGTGGAGAAGTATTCACCGGATCCTCGAGGGTTGTCATGACGCCTCGACCGGTGCACCGGGGCGGGTCAATTCGGCCTGCACACGATCCCAGGTCAAGACCCCGGATCCCATTGGTTCATTGGGGACCGGGCGCATGTTGTCGTCGGCCAGGCCCGCTTGGCTGTCTTGCCACCAGGTGTAAAAGAGATACCCAACAATGCCCCAGATAAACGAGCCAGCACCGAGCTTCATGATGACCGCGGCCCACTGCTGGTCGGCAACGGCGCCGAGCCCACGAATGAGACGGGGTGCTTCGGCATAGTGGGGGTACATCGGCTTTTGCGAAAACGTCAGGAACGATGCCGGAACGGTTGGTACTAACGACTGGGCGAACAGGTACAGCATCTTGGTCGGCGTCTTTAGCTTCGGAAGCAGCGAGGTGCGATTGATGACCGGCACCCACATAAAGATCGACGTCAGAAACAGCGTGGCGTGCACAAAGAAATGGAAGAGTCCATTTGACGTGGACAGTCGAACCACGACGGGAAGATGGGTATAAGCGATCAAGGCGTTGAAAATGATCAGCGCAACGAACGGGCGACACACGAACCGAGCAACGACAGCAATAGGCCGGT
>JANMEI010000241.1:0-3351 GCA_031376865.1 Acidimicrobiia bacterium
CGAACCGCTAGAGGAAGTATCCGACGACGTCAATTATGAGCTGTGTTCCAACGCCGCCGCTCCGGACGGTTATCCGACGAGACGAATCGACAGCACTGACCACTGTTGCGGCCAAGATTTGCCCCGGACCAAACCAGTTCAAATTGGATGTTCCCGGCCAACTTGTACCCGCTTGGAAAACACCTAGAAAACCACCGGGACCCTGAGTTTCCGCAAGTGTCATCGACAACATAGCTCCGCTGGCTCCAGCTGGCACTGCGACCGACACAACGCTCGTTTGATTGTTTTTTCCTTGGGCAAGGCTGATGATTCGCTCGGTGTTGATCAGCAACGAACCTTCTCCCCCTGTTGCGGCAGATGATCCCGGCCGCGAGTCGTACGCTCGCAACGGTGAGGGAAGCAGGTGAAGTTGCCCGGCTGACTCGAGCCCGCCGAGTTTTCGCCACACCGCTGCCGGACCGACACCGGATTTGACGCAGATCCAAACGTTGCTGCCAATGACGACGTCGCTTGAGTTCTTGATGAGATCGCGGATGATGTCACCGGCATCGTATGTCCCGGTCGACGGGGGCCCCACCGCAGACAGGCCGGCAGACATACCAAGACGACCATTTCCTCCTGCATAAACCGAGTACCCGCTGAGCGAAGCTCCATAAATTCCAAACCCTGTATCGGACTTGCCAATGACTCCGGCACCCTTCGGAGTTCCCTTGGACTCGCCGACGATTGCATCACCCAGCGCAGTTCCCGAAGAATTGTGAATCACCGACAACGCTGCCTCGTCGGTCGACGAGGTCCGGGTCAGGGTCGTCACTGCCGCAGTCGTTGTATTTGTACCATTCAGAACGAAAGCGCTCCCATCTGCGGCCGCTGCTGGGGACGCTGACGCCATCGTCGATGCAATTGCACCGGTGGCAACGGCACCGGCCAACTTGAACAGACCTCTCCGTGACGAAACTTCCTCCATCACCGGCACAGATTGCACTCCACTCTCCATGCGAGCGAGGCGAGCCTCAAGCGCGGCAATACGTAGTTCAGCCTGATTGAGAACATGATCGAGCGCTGGCGTTGATGATTCCGTGGTCACTGTGATGCTCCATTGGTGTCGCCGTCCGCTTGAGGTGCGGCCGTTCTAGCTGGGGGAATGACAGAAGTTGCTTGGGGCGCAGCAAGTCGCTCCGGAAAGGAGAACGACTCGGACTCGATTGCCTGAGCCTTCGATTGTCGAACTTCACCCGATTGCGGGGCTGCTTGCCGCTGTGACGCATCACTTGTCATGCATCTTGTATCGGCACATCCCTGATCGCACTCAAGCGATTTGCCGCCATTTGGGGGGACAAATCCCTGAGCAACTGTTCACTCGTTGCGCGGCTGGTGGGCAAGAAGCGAGTCGCTGCTACTCGAAGCGATGCTTCAGGGGGATTAGATTCGTCGGATTCCCTCCGTAGGAGCATTATGAGTGGTTCACATGGCCATAGCGGCCCAGTAACGGGTAAACGGCTCGCCGGTCTTACCCTTGGTTCGTTAGGTGTTGTCTATGGCGACATTGGCACCAGCCCGATTTACGCCATGCGCGAAGCCCTTGGCCACAAGCCACATCAGCTGGTTACCGGCACCGAACCCCACGAAGGCGCAGCCTTGGCGGACCTACTCCCCTTCGACAAAGGGGTGATCTTCGGTGCACTATCCATCATTTTTTGGGCACTCATCATCATCATCACCATCAAGTACCTCTTCTTCGTGATGAAGGCCGATAACCATGGCGAGGGTGGCATCTTGGCTCTCTCGGCGCTCCTTCCAAAGAAGGAAGGCGATGGCGAACCGCGCAGTGGAATCGCAAAGGCGGCGGCTGCATCGAGCATTCTGTTGCTGTTAGGTCTCTTCGGCACTGCACTGCTCTACGGCGACGGGATGATCACCCCGGCGATCTCCGTGCTGTCAGCCGTCGAAGGCCTCGGCATCGTCAGTAACTCCTTTGACCCGTACATTCTGCCGCTGGCCATCGGCATCATTGTTGGCTTGTTTGCCGTGCAGCGCTGGGGCACCGGCAAGATCGGCAAAGCATTCGGCCCGATCATGATCGTCTGGTTCAGCACGCTCGCCATCCTCGGTGTCGTCAACATCATCCAGACCCCTGATGTATTGCAGGCCATCAACCCCATCTGGGCCATGCGTTACTTCCAGGCCAACCCGCTCAAAGGGTTCTTATCTATGGGTTCGCTGTTCCTGGTTGTCACCGGCGGCGAGGCCTTGTATGCAGATATGGGCCACTTTGGTCGCAAACCCATTGTTACCGGCTGGTTTTTCGCAGTGCTTCCTGCATTGCTCCTCAACTACTTCGGTCAAGGCGCGCAGATCATTCAAGATCAGGGCAACGACTTGGAAGAAGCGTTCTTCCGGATGGCTCCAAGCTGGTTCCTCTTGCCACTTGTCCTGTTGGCTACCGTCGCCACCGTCATTGCGTCGCAAGCACTCATTTCGGGTGCGTTCTCGCTCACCCAGCAGGCAGTCAATCTCGGATACAGCCCTCGAGTCGAGATTCGCCACACATCCGAAACCGAACAGGGCCAGATTTACATCCCGCAAATCAACTGGTTGCTGATGATCAGTTGCGTGTTCCTCGTCCTGGGATTCCGCACATCGTCCAACCTGGCCGCCGCATATGGCCTCGCGGTCACGGCCTGCATGTTCATCACCACACTTATCTTTATGAAGGTCGCGCAACATCACTTTGGCTGGTCCAAGACAAAGGCGTATGCCATTGGTATCCCGCTGTTGTTTATTGACGCCGTGTTCCTGTCCGCCAACTTGTTCAAGATTCCGAAGGGCGGCTGGTTCCCTCTCGTCATCGGTGCGATCGTGTTCTCGTTGCTCACCACCTGGAAGACCGGTCGCAGCATTGTGGCCAAGCGACTACGCCGGGGTGCCATCCCGCTCACTGAATACATCGCATCGGTTACCGGTGGCCGCACGCCGGTGACCCGTGTCCCTGGCGTAGGGATCTTCTTGTTCTCCGAGCCGGGCTTTGTGCCGCCAGCTATGCAGGCCAACGTGCGACACAACCGCATCCTGCATGATCGGGTGTACATCGTATCGGTGATGAACGAAGACGTGCCGACCGTACTCCCCGTCGAACGGGTCAAGGTCGAAGATCTGGGTTACGGAGTTTCCCAGGTCACCTTGAAGTACGGCTTCATGGAAGAGTTCAACGTGCACGAAGATATGGCCAGCGATCTCGAACTTGACGTGCGCGACGCCGTGTATTTCCTCGGTCGAGAAAATCTGCGGCCTTCCAAGAACGACGGCATGGCGCCATGGCGAGAGAATCTGATGCGCCAAATGAGCCGCAAC
>JANMEI010000257.1:0-3039 GCA_031376865.1 Acidimicrobiia bacterium
ATTGACTACTGCCTCAGAGTTTGGTGGGGTCAACCTGACTCGCACCGTCTTGAATGGGGCAACGAAGAATCCATGGAATGGTGAACGGACGCCTGGTGGTTCATCGGGAGGATCCGCCGCTGCCGTTGCTGGTGGGTTGGTCACGTTGACAACCGCCGGCGATGGGGGAGGGTCGATCCGTATTCCGGCCGGGTTCTGCGGCTTGGTAGGACTGAAGTGCACATACGGTCGGATCCCCAAAGGGCCCAGCGCCACGATGGGCAACTTCACCGCCGTGAAGGGTTGTGTCAGTCGGTCTGTGCGCGACACAGCCCGCTGGCTTGACGTCACCAGCGGCTATGAATCCCACGACATGTTCAGCCTTCCGAAGCTGGAAGGGTGGGAGCGCAATCTTGGTACGTATGCTGATGATCTCCGCGGCAAACGGGTGGCTATTCTGATGGACTTCGGCGGAGCATTTGTGGCGCCCGATGTCGCCGAGCAAATCAACGCCTTAGCCGTTTCGGTTGCTCATGACCTTGGGCTTCGGCAGGTCGAAGTGGACGCCACGCTGCCCACGATGGGCACCGCGTGGAGTTTGTCGGGGCTGATCGACATCTATGCCGAGCTGGGTGATAAGTGGCCAGCATGTGCTGATGACCTAACGCCTGAGATTCGGTTTGGCTTGCAGTGGGCCGATGGAAAGTACGACATGGCCAGCCGTATCAAGATCGATGAGCGACGAGTGGCGGTCAACGATGCGATGGCGCGGATCTTCAGTCAGGTTGACATCATCCTGACGGCGTCGAATCCCGATGTGGCTTTTGGTGCCAACGGACCATTGCCGACCGTGTTCGGGGGCAAGGAAGTGGGCGGTTGGAACAACGGCCGTCTCACTGCACCGTCCAACCTGCACGGCAATCCAGCGATTGCAATTCCCGCCGGAAACGTGCGCGGGCTGCCGGTCAGTTTGCAAGCCATCAGCGCGCATCACACCGAAGCGCTACTGCTCGATATCGCGCTGCACGTGGAGCGCACCCAACCCTGGGCGTTAGTAGCAACCCGCTAGAGCGGTTGGTGGGCTTCAGGTGGGGGAGTCGAGCCGGGCTCGCGAAGCTCAGCCATGGCAGCCCACAGGTCCGTGGCCGACACCGGACCAACAAAAGTCTTCACCACGACGCCTTCGCCATCGGCCAACAACGTGGTGGGCACAGCCTCGATGCGATAGCGCTCGTGGCGGGTCTTATCGGACTGAAATGAACTGACTTCGATCGCAACGGTATCGGACGCCAACAGCTGCACTTTGGGGATTAACCCTGCACACGTATGACATGTGTCGGATACAAAGAGCACCACCAACCACGGGGCCGTTGGCTTCACGAAATCGGCACGGTCTAGTTGTTGGGGTGACTCATAGGTGGCCTGTGTTGGTGCTTCGGGCTTGCGCTGTTTGGCGGCCACCGCAATGAGTGCGGCAATGGCACCAATCACGAGTGCGATCAGAACGATCTGCATCGGTCAGTCGCCCCGAAACGAGGTGGCGATGATGTTGGCCATATCGCCGATGTCTTCAAACATGCCGAAGTGCGTCCGGCCCGGTAGGCGAAGCAGGCGACCGTTGGGCATCAACTCAGCCAGTGCCGGGCCTGACGCTTCGAAGATAGGTTCCGTGGACTCCGATACGGCAAATGTGGTGGGACACTGCAGATGGGCGACATTGCTAAACAGGTCGGTAACCGAATTGCGAAAGATGGCTGCTTCGTTGGCGGGTTCGCATTTCAATCGAATAGTTCCATCGGGTTGTTCAGTAAAACCCCAGTACACATACGATCGAACCAAATCTTCATCGGCGCGGGCAAAAGGTCCCTTCACGCTGAAGTTTTCGACAGCGGCCTCCCACGAAGCAAAGACCGGCCGACGTCGTTCAGCAATGGCAGCCATGTGATTGTCTTGCGCTGCTGTGCTCTGCATGAGTTCTTCAGCGGCCGGTGGAATCGCCATGATGACCGGTTCGTACAGAAACAATCCAGCAAACGTACCGGGCCGACGACGCTCGGTTTCCAGCACCGCGAACCCACCTTGCGAGTGGCCGATGCCGTACACGTCGGTGCGGCCCAACAGCCCTAACGCTCCCATTGCGATTTCGATATCGTCAGCGATGCCGCTCCAGACCAAACCACCAACCGTTGGCACGGTGCTATCACCCTGGGCCCGTTGATCAACAGCGACGCAGCGGAATCGTTCGCCCAGTGCCTTCACGATGGGTACCCAGCAATGTCCGTGTAGTCCGGTGGCATGTGCCATCAACAGAACGGGCCGAGGGTCGTTGTCGCGGCCCCAGTCGGTGGCGGCCACCGTGACGCCCCTCGTTGATGCAATTCGGTGGGTTCGTTCGGGAATGCGGAGGTGGTCAGGAAGGATGTCCGAATGCGGCATGGGAGTCCAAGTTACCCCCGAAGTTAAGCCAACGTCTGGGAAGTGCTGAAGCCGGTTACGGTTGGTTGATGACCGATGGCCTCGAACTGCTGCCCCCTGCGCTCGGGCCGTTGCTCAACGTCGAAGCAGCCAAAGTGCGGGTGGGGACCTGTTCGTGGGCCGATGCCACACTGACCAAGGATGCCGATTGGTATCCGCGCCGGTCGATGAAGGCTGCCGAGCGACTTGCCTATTACGCCGCTCGTTTCCCGGTGGTGGAAGTTGATTCGACCTACTACTTCCCGCCGACGCCCGAGTTGAGCCAGAGCTGGGTTGATCGATCACCGGAAGGTTTTGTGTTCGATGTCAAAGCGTGGAGCCTGCTGACCGGGCACCCAACCTTTCCGCACAGTCTGTTTCCGGACTTAGCTGACGCGGTGAAACCGGAGTTCAAAGACAAACGCAATCTGTACGACAAACACCTCGCGCCCGAGGCTCGTGACGAATGCTGGGAACGATTTCGACACGCCTTAGAGCCCCTGTACAACGCCGGCCGCTTGGGTGGCGTGTTGTTGCAGTACCCGGAATGGATGGGCCCGAAGGAGTCATCGCGTCGACGCATTCTTGAAGCAGTTGAGATGTTGC
>JANMEI010000260.1:0-1692 GCA_031376865.1 Acidimicrobiia bacterium
CGAACACTTCGTACGCGGTCTTCTTGACGATGGTGGCACGGGGGTCGTAGTTCTTGTAGACCCGATGACCGAAGCCCATCAGGCGTGTTTCACCCTTACCGTTTTTGACCTCTTCGATGAACGCTGGGACATTGTCAATGCTGCCAATGTCGCGGAGCATCTTGACGACTGCCTCGTTGGCGCCACCATGCAGCGGGCCATACAAGGCTGACGCTGCACCAGCAGCAGCCACGTATGGGTCTGACTGTGCCGAACCAATCACGCGCATCGTGGTGGTGCCGCAGTTTTGTTCGTGGTCAGCGTGCAGAATCAGCAACACGTCGAGCGCCCGAGCCAGTTTCGGGTTGACCGAGTAGTCGTCGCCGATGCGCCACATCATGTTGAGGAAGTTGGATGCGTAGTCCAACGAGTTATCCGGATAGACGGTTGGCTGTCCGATAGAAAAACGATGGCAGTAGGCAGCCAACGTTGGTGCTTTTGCGACCAACCGCATGACCTGCCGCTGCCGCACCGCTGGATCGTCAATGTCCTTGGCGTCTGGGTAATACGTTGACAATGCAGCTAAGCCCGAAACAAACATGCCCATTGGATGGGCATCATGGTGGAAGCCCTCCATGAATCGTTTACGCACGTTTTCGTGCAAGAACGTATGATGCGTAACATCGTAGGTCCACTGATCAAGTTGGAGCTTGTTTGGCAACTCACCATTCAGCAACAGGTAAGAGACCTCGAGGAACGACGAATGCTCCGCTAGTTGCTCAATGGGGTAACCACGGTACCGAAGAATGCCCGCATCGCCATCGATGAAGGTGATCGCCGACTTACACGCAGCAGTCTGCATGTAGGCGGGGTCATAGACCCACAGCGACGGGTCAAGTTCGCGGATCGCCTTGGACGAGATCCCGCCGTCAACGATCGGTACCTCCACCTGCTTTCCTGAGCGGTTGTCGATGATCGTGAAGGTGTCAGCCATGAGAGATCCAGTATTGCTTGTGGCAAAGAGATGCGCAGTTTGATGATCAGTTGTAAATTCGGTGTTTACCGGATGAAGTTCAGTCAGTTGACAGTTCAGTCAGTTGACTGCATACCGATAAACGTTGGTATCGCGAGCGACAAAGCCAATTCGTTGGTACAAACGGTTGGCCGCCTCGCGTGACGGCCGTGAAGTCAACTCGACTGTTTGTGCCCCTAAACCTGTGGCAATGTCGATAGCTGCCTTGCTCAGCGCCTCGCCGACACCTTTGCCCCGTGCCGTGCCATCGACCACAACGTCTTCGATCCAGGCTCGGATAGCGGTTGGGATCGGAAACACGACCAGCGTGAGGGCACCCAAAATGACGCCGTCTTCTTTGGCCAAGAGCAGGTGGCAGGCATCGTGATCGACAATTGCTTGGAGCGCAGTGTGACCGGGAGCTGGGTTGGACGACGAGAGCTGAGGAATCAGGCGGGCAAACGCGTCGACGACGAGATCATCGATACCTGTCGCGCGTTCCACGGTGACTGCCATGCGTTCTCCTGGTGTGGGGCCTTACTGTGGGGCCCTGAGTAAGACTGAGACCGAGGATAGTCGCCCGATTTACTGCAGCGGTTATCGTGTTGGATGCTCAATATGAGTAGCTCTCCGCTCCCGGTCGACCAGAACCGATCTCGAACCCGCGAATTGTTCTACCGGGGATGGCCCTTGGCCGCAAC
>JANMEI010000367.1:0-2441 GCA_031376865.1 Acidimicrobiia bacterium
GAAGGATGGTTTCGGTCGATTGTCGTTGGTGCCGCTACCGTGACCAATGCGGTGAACCCACCGTACGGGAGCTGGGATCGTGATTGGCCTCCACTTCACCGATCGTTCATGAACGCCGCGCGGACGAGCGGGGCGGTTTTGGTGAGCATGGAGAACCTTTACGGGTACGGAACTCCGGCGCACGCTGGTGGCGTGATGCACGAAGGTGATCCGTATCGAGCAACATCCAAAAAAGGAAAAGTACGTGCGCAGATGAGCGATGAGATTTTCACTGCACATACCCAGGGGGAGATTCGGGCGGTGTCAATCCGAGCATCGGACTTCTTTGGGCCCGAAGTGATCGACGCAGCAGTGGGTGAGCGAGGTATCAAGCAACTCTTTGCTGGCAAGAAGGTGCAATTGATCGGTCATAGCGATGTCCCTCATTCCATTTCATACTTGCCTGATGTTGTCCGCGCGCTGACAATCGCAGCTACCGATGAGCATGCTTGGGGTAAAGCGTGGCACGCCCCCAGCGCGCCGGCAGTATCGCAACGTGAAGTCTGGGCAGAGCTCGCCAGGGCAGCAGGGCTAGGTGAGCCGAAGCTACAGATGCTGCATGGCATCGGTCGTCGGGTGATTGGTCTGGCAATGCCAGTGATTCGCCAGATCGAAGAAGTTGCCTATCAATTTGACGAACCGTTTGTCATGGACTCGTCGCCGTTCACGGCCCAGTTCGGGGTCGCAGCCACCCCATTGCCGGAGGCCGCGGTAGAAACAATTCGCTGGTGGAAGCCAAGGGTGAGCTGAGTGAAGTAACCCGTGTGGGGAGCGCTGTTAACGGCATGGGGCAAGCCGCTGGAGCTGACCAAAGAAGAGATGGCGAAAATGGATGGCATGGCCACGCCTGAAACGGTCGACAACCTGGCCACGCTGACCGGTTCCGAGTTCGACACCATGTTCCTCAGCGTCTTGGAAAAGCACCATGAAGGTGCGATCAAGATGACGCAAAAGGTGATCGCTGAGGGGGTCAGCACCGAACTGCGGCCCATCGCCGAAAAGTTGCTGGAGCTGCGAACCACCGAACTGTTTGGGATCAAAGCTCTGCTGGGTTAAGCCTGTCTGGCTGTCGGGTGGCCACTGCTTTGAAGAACGTGTAGCAAAAGGTGCCGTCGTGTTCGGCAGTTCGATAGAGATCGCGAATGCCTTCGTCGAAACGGGCCTCGGTGATGAGTTGCTGATCGATGCTTTGTGCGCGTACTGCTTCGATCATCGCAGTAAATGTGTTGCGAGTGAAGCCCTCGACAAGCTCTGGTTTTGAACCATCGACGTACACGAAGCGCGGTGACACCCGGACATCGCTCAGCCCTGCTGCAGTCATAACCGGAAACAACTCACGTCCGATGTTGGCGTTGCCTCCAGCACGGTGTTGCAACTCGACCTGGCAATTGATGGCGTCTTGTGCCGCCGCAGACGCAGGATGGAAGAACGTTGATCCGTGATCGCCCTCGATGATGGTGACCGTGCCACCCGGTTTCACCACACGCATTAGATGTTCCAATGCGAACGTCGGGTTGGGCAGATGCTCCAGCACGAAGCACAGGAACACATGATCAAATGTTTCGTCGGCAAAACGGAGAGTGAAAATGTCGCCTTGCTCAACGGATACGTTGGTGAGCCCAGCCGCTTCGCACGTTTGCTGAGCCTGAGTGACTGACTCGGAAGATATGTCAATCGAGGTAATGATGGCATCGGGGCTCTGTGCTGCCAAGGTGACCGTTTGCGCTCCCACGCCGCATCCTGCCTCTAACACCAATGTGCCCGGCGGGTAGTGTGTGTCGTGGTGGAGCAGCTCTACCAAGGTGTTGGCTTGATCGGTCAGCCGTTGGGCTTCTCGTTGGTTGTATCCGTGGACGTACGACGTGCTCATTTCTGCCAACCTAACGTGACATTTCTGGTTCGCCGACAGATATGAACCACCGACACCCGCCGAGCGTTCTAAGATGTATGACCTCAGGACCGTTAGCTCAGTTGGTAGAGCGCCTGCCTTACAAGCAGGATGCCGGGGGTTCAAGTCCCTCACGGTCCACTCAGCCTAAACCGCTGCTTTTGCAGCGGTTTTTGCTTTCTCGGGTTTGGTGGTCACAGCTCCGCAAGCGATCCTATTTTGTCGCGATCGTAGCGTTCGCCCTTGGCTCCGCTTTCGATTTGGGCGGGTGTTTGCGCCAGCCGGTAGTTGGTAATAGATCTTGTTGCTGGCCAGACAATCCTCAACGGGAGGTGTGTCGCTCAAGACCAGATCCTTGCGGAGCGCTTTCCCGAGGTGTATCTGCATTGGCCGCGGTTGAGTTCAACGCAATTGCGACGAGCGAGACGACCGCCTTGCTCAGTTGTCAAGGATCGCTTGGGAAGTCGGGGGAAGCTTCGGAGGGGTGGGTTAGCCGGTTTCGTGTTCGTGTTGG
>JANMEI010000384.1:0-4079 GCA_031376865.1 Acidimicrobiia bacterium
TGTCGGAGGAACAGCACAACTCTCGGTCGGTGAAGTTCTTTACGAAACCCAACGGCTGTATTGGTGCCACCATCGTGTTGCCACCGGTGGAAGGTACCGAGTTCCGGACGATCATTACGGATTTGTGTGACCGGGCTTGGAAAACAAAACACCCCGAACGTGCTGAGGTGCTTGGTGGTCACGCCGATGAACCCTATGAACGACGGCTTGCTGACGCAGTCGTCGAGTTCATGCGCGGTGAACGCGCATCAGGGAAACCATCGGTCATCGTCATGATCGACGCCGAAACGTTGGAAGCACACGTGGTTCCCGAACAACCCATCCCGCTCAACGACGCGTTAACCGTCATGGCCAGGGCTGATGTGTACGCCGCCATCCGGGACGGGACCAACCCGGCAAAGTTGAACTTCGGGAGAAACAAACGAGTCGCGACCGAACTACAAAAACTGGCGATGCTCGTATACGGCGAAACGTGTGACGGTGGTGGCTGCAACGTCTCAGCATTGGAATCCGACGCGCACCATGTCATCTGGTATCGCAACGGTGGACGAACTGATTTGTCCAATCTCAAATGGAAATGTCGAGGCGGGCAAGGTCACCACCAACACGAAACCGGCTAGCCCAGCCCCAAACCAACTCCCCCAACACGACTTCCCCAAACACAACTTCCCCAAACACAACTTCCCCCGACTTCCCACTTCGATCCTTGACAACTGAATCCCGGGGCGCCGCCGGATTTGCGACTAACGCTCGCTAGTTGATCCGTCGCGTGTTGCTTTCATGCCAGAGGTACCCAGATGAAACAAGTACTCGAAGTTGCGGCGCTGTTGCTCAGCAAGAAGTGACAACGAGAGAAATTGAACCGACAAACCAAAACTGACCGCCGAGATAATGGTCGTCGTGGGAGAGATGCCGAACGCTTCGCCGATGTTCCGTGGACCTATGGCTTGGCGGGCAACCAGCAGTAATCCCAGCAACGACATCGTGAAGAAGAACATCGCCGGGAACGCAAGTGTCAGCAGCGGCCGGAACAAAAATCCGCTCATCAGGTACGTGCCGATGGACTTCTTGACCCGGAACTTTGACAACCGGCCAACTTGCTCAGTGTGTAACCAATGCAATGTGGCTGGTATCTCAACTACTTTAGCTTTTAGTATGCGCGCTTTGTAAATGATTTCTGTGTTGATGCCGACATCGACCGACGAAAGATCAAGCGACTGGATAAACACCCGGTCATATGCGCGCACCATGCCGGTCAACGTTGACAGCTCGCCCTTGACGCTGAACGAAAGCATTTTGTTCGCATACAACGACAACTTGCGCCGAACAAACGGAACGTTGCCAACCGTACCCTCCGTTGCATAGGGTGATGCCAACACCACCTTGGCGTGTGTGGTGTAGATGGTCTCCAGCATGCGGCCGATGTGTTCAACCGAGTACGACATATCGCAGTCAACAACCACCACATAGTCGGTGACACAGTTGGCGAAGCCGTAGCGCAACACCTGCCCAAGGTTGAAGTTGGTCTTGTGATGCAACACCCCAACGTTCGGACGACTCGCCGCAAACGCGTCGGCGATGGGGCCTGTCTCATCCTTCGAGCCGTCGTTGACCACGATCATTTGCCACTCGTACTGATCCGCGAGGGTGTTCATGTACTGCTCAAGTTCGGTGAGCGACTTCATCAAGATGACCGCTTCGTTGTACGCGGGGACCACGATGGTGACGCTGGGTTTGGTGCCCGTTGGTGCCGGCATAATCGACTTCAGCGGCGGAGTCGAGATTGACGTAAATCCAGCGTTCATACAGACACCTCGTTTCGGTCAGTCAAACAGGAACTCGAAACTGCACTCGAAAGTTCATTCGAATGCTCGGCAGGAAGTTCGGCAGGAAGTTCAGCCTGCAAATCAGTGAAACCAGTTTTGGTGCCTGCCGGAACCACGATCGGCTGCAGGACCTTCGACGGCAACGATGGTTTTGTCGCCCGAATGTGCCGGGCATGTTCTTCCATGTTGACCACGCGAAACTCGCGGCTCAATTGGCGAAGGTACCCCTCGACCAGTTCGGCCTTTCGTTTCCCACCCATTGCCATCGCCGGAAAGAACGACAGGGTGCTCACATCGTCGGCCCCGAGAAAGTCGAGTGGGTGCAACAAGATCGACGGCTGAAGTTTTGCGACCTTACAAATTTTGAGGGCGGTCGCGAAATACGCCGTTGCTGCTTCAGGGCGCACGGCGGCGAGGTACAGCAGGTACGAGATGTGAATCGGAACCCGACCGCCGGGCAATGTCGAAACCGGAATCTCCAACATCGAGCCGCCGTTGTTGGCCTTCCATTCATAGGGCTGCAATGGACGTAGGCCCACGCGCCACGAGCCAAACAACAACGATCGCTCGGCGCGTTGTTCGTCGGTCAACTTCGCAGATCGAAAGTAGAACGCACGGGAGATGGGCCCGATGTACGTCGGCAACGTTGATGCGTCGTACTGGTATCCACGCTCTACCAACACGTCGAGCACATCAGGACTCAATGAATATCCGGGGCCTCGGAAACCAATCGTTCGTTGCCCGGTGACCTCTCCAAGTGCATCTTCTGTCCGAGCGAACTCGTCGATGATTTCTTGTTTGCTGTACAGATGCAACCAGGGTTGATGTCGAAACGAATGATTGCCAATTTCGTGTCCCGCAGCCGATAGCGAACGAATTGCGTCGTGATTTTCCGGACGCGCTGCATCGCCTCCGACGACAAAGAACGAAATGCGCAGCCCCAAGCGATCCAGCACTCCCAGAACCCGAGGCGCGACCGTTTCCAAATACGTCGGGAACGACCGCCAGGCATCGTTGCCGTGGGTCATGAGATAGGCCCATTCGTTGTCCAGATCCAAGCTGAGACTGGCGACTGGTTTCACGCTGCGCTCCGATTCCGACTGCCGGTTGGCGATCCGTTGGTTGATAAGTCTCGCAGGATTGTTGCGACGGCGCGCTCGGCGAGTTGCACACTTTCGTCTACGTTCAACGTGCCGTTGACAATCTGACTGCCGTTGGCCAACCACACGCCCGGGACCGACGTCTGAAACGGAAGAACCCGATCGCTGTAACCAAGCGTCGGGACGCTAAAGACTTCTCGTACTTTTGCGACCTTTGCCGCAATGACCGTTGACGGATCGAAGCTCGGATACATCTTGGCTAGCTCGGCGGTGAACAACCGAACCAACTCGTCATCTGACATGTCGAACATGGGGTCATCGGGTGCTGCGTAGCGGGGAAGATACACCAACCCGTGTCCGCCCAACTCGGCACTGTCAACCAATGAACTCATGTCAACAACCCCGGTCAGGATGGTCTCATCCAACAGGTAAGTCAGGTAGTAGGGACAGAGTTGCTTCGGCAGTACCAATGACACATCGATGACACCTTGGTAGGTGATCTGACCGAGCAACGCCTTTTCCCGAGCGGTCAGCGACGGCACCAGTTTTGCAGCCGCGTGGGCTGACGCGGTGACGATCACTTGGTCGCACATGACCACTTCGCCATCGGTCAGTGTGACCTGTCCGGTGCCAACCGAGCCGATGTTGACTCCGGCCCGCAGAGCAACATCGTTGGCGCGCAGATAGGTAACAAAGCTGTCGACAATGTGGGCGTAGCCACCCGAAACGTATCCAAATTTCTCCGCATCAAGCCCGTTCTTGCGAGCCTTGCCTAATCGTTGTGCGGTCGCCCAAATGAACGCGGCGCTGGCCTCGGTGTATGCGCCACCCAATTTCGCCCGCAACAACGGTTTCCAGAAACGATCGAAAGCCGAGTTGCCGGACAGCTTCCGCAGCCACGTCTCGACGGGAACGTGCTCTAACTTGCGACCATTGCGCACCTGGGTTGCCCACGCAAGGGTGGCCCCTAGGCGAACTCGTTGAACCAGTGTCAAGGGGGAGAACTTCAAAAACTCGATAGGACTGGACACCGGTAAAAGGGTGCCATCGGCCAAACATGCCGTCCGAGTTGTCTTCCACACAATGTGGTTGTCCAACCCCAGGTCTCGCAGAATCGCCCGCCATGCCGAATCGCTGGCTAACGTGACGTGAT
>JANMEI010000391.1:0-3421 GCA_031376865.1 Acidimicrobiia bacterium
AGAAAATTTCAACGTGCCGATACACCACGTGGCAGAGATCGACTTCGCTGGTTTTCAAAAGGTCGTTGGAACGGTTGGAGGCGTCGAGATCTGTTTCGACTACCCGGCTCGCGACAAGGTGACCAAGCTCAACATCACGCAGCCCGGCTGTCAGTCGCTCAATCAAACTCAGGCAACGGCATTCGTGCGAAGCCGTCATTATGAGCAACTAGTAAAGGGCAACTGGGTGTCAGATGGCCGCGGCGACATCGGTCGGGTGCAGCGCCAGCAACGCTTCATCAAACAGGTGATGCAAAAGGCAATCGACTCAGGTGGCCGTAATCCCATTAAAGCGCAAGCATTGATCAGCGATCTCAAAAGTGCAGTCAGCTTGGATCCAAAATGGGGACTTACCGAACTCTTCGGGACAGCGAAAACGTTCTCAGCGTTCGAACCTAACCAGTTGCAAGGGTTTACCCTTCCCACTTCACCGGCCCGGATCGATGGCAAGGCGGTACTCCGAGTTGATCGGGCGGCGGCATCAAAGTTGGTCGCAAAGTTCGGATCACGAACACCTGCCAGTTAACGTATGCGTGGCCCGCCTCCCGGGCACCGTCTTATGTCTTCTCCATCACTCCCTCACTCGTCGTCCGCCCAGCGCGCCCAGTCCGCCCAGCCCGTGCCAGAGCTATCGGAGGTATCGGAGCAGTCGGCGCGAGAGTTGCCGCTTACAGTAGTGATGTTCGTGGCTGACAGCCCCGAACGTTGGTTGTTGTCGGTTCGAAGCGTGCTGCAGCAAACTGACTATCCGATTGTGGTCGGTGTGCTCTACCCAATTCACGGGGCAGTGTTCGATGGCATCGACGATCGAATCACCTGGGGCGGAGTTGGTTCCATCAGCGAACTGATTGATCGAACCTATAGCGCCACCGGCGGACACGTGCTCGTGATCAACGACGCAGTGTCGTTGCCCGACGCTCCGTTCGAAACGGCTCTTGGATGGGTGCAGGCCGATTTACGAGTGGCAACCGTTTCCTTTCTGGGTAATGCCAGCGGAGCCCTCAGCTTTCCGGTTCGTAACCTCGCAGTTGGGCGACCACCCGACGGTCATCATGAACAGTCGCTGACCCGTACGCTTCGAGCCACGCTGCCCCGGCAACGGCCTGCCCCGATCCCGATCGCGACCGGCCCGGTTGTTCTGGTCAGTGCCTATGCGTGTGGTGCGGTAGGAACGTTCGAGGCCCCCGCGTCCGCCCGATTTGATGTTGCCATTGCCGACTTCTCTGCTCGGGCATCACAAAAGGGTTTCATCAACGTCGCCGATACGTCCACGTTCATCAGTCGAACTGCAGACACCGCGATTCAGCCAATCGACGATGAAATGCGCGCTGATGATCTTGGTTGGCTGTTGCACCGCTATCGGTTCCTGATCGAAACCGTCGACGCCCACCGCCACAGTGGTGACTCACCGTTTGCGCATCAGCATCAATTGGCACGGGTCAAAACGCAGGGTTTGCGAGTGCTCATCGACGGGTCATGTTTCGGTCCTCACGAAACCGGAACTCAAGTAGCAAGCTCACATACGATAAGAAGCTTGTGCAATCACCCGGGGGTGAGTTGGGTTGGGGTTGCGTTGCCGGGCCCAATTCCGGGCTATGCGTCGGACGTGTTAAACCACCCAAAAGTTGATGCTCGGCATACCAACGATCCAGCGGTGTTCGGTGTGGTCGATATTGCGTTTCGCCCCTTTCAACCGGTGGAAGGGTACGACGCCGCGCCGTGGCGTCGCTTCGCTGTTCGATACGTGGTGTCGATGCTCGATGTGATTGCCTATAGCAATGGCAGCTACTTTGCCGAATCAGGTAGTTGGACCCGGTACCGGCGCGCAATCGATGACGTGATTGACGTAGCTGACGGCGTGACGGTGATTTCGCACGATGTCCGAACTCAACTGCACCTTCATGGCTTGGCTATCGAGGATGGACGGATCAGCGTTGTTCCGCTCGGGACCGAACATCTTGGATCGTCGTCCACGCTTCGATACCCCGACGAGCTCGCCGCCAGAGGATTTTCGGGTCGCCGGTTCGCGCTCACGCTTGGCGTCAACTACCACCACAAAAATCGAGATTTGGCCATCGCTGCGCATCGCGAACTCCGTCGTCGAGGACACGACCTCGATCTGGTGTTGGCTGGCCCAGCGGTCCCGTATGGCACGTCGCGGCTGGCTGAATCTGCACAACGATTTGCCGATCGGTCTTCAGAATCCTGGCTGCATGTGCTGCCCGAGGTGCATGAGCACGAACGTAACTGGTTGCTCTCGCATGCATCGCTCTCGTGGTACCCAACCTCAGCCGAAGGGTTCGGGCTGCCACCGTTTGAAGCAGCCTCGTTTGGGGTGCCAGCAGTCAGTGTCGGATTTGGGCCCATCTCCGAACTTGCTGGCCATCCGCAGCCAGGAGAACTGCCGCTGCTGGCCGCGTCATGGACTCCATCAGACCTTGCGTCAGTTGCCATTCGACTGCTGGACGACCCGGCCCTTCGTGCCGCTCACTGCGCGGCGCTCGTCGAGTCCGGACGACAGTACAGTTGGGAGTCCCACGCCGATCGACTGGTGACGGTATTTCGAGACTTGCTCGCTGTGCCCCGCCGTCGATCGATCTGAGTCCGAAAGCCACCGCCCATGACCTCAGAAAGCAATCACCCATCCCAAGATCAAACAGCTGAGCTGGTGATAGTCGCAACTGATCCCGACGCGCCAAACCCTCCGTCACCGAGTGACGTTCCGTCACTGCGTGAAGGAACCGACGGCGATCTCGCACCGGAGGCGGCGTTGGATGTCGATGACTCCGCAGGCGCCACAGGTGACGCCATAGGTGAGGGCAGTACCTATGCGCCGCTTGCCGGTGTGCGGTCGCTGCCAAAATCTGCAGGCGAACCGTTTGCCACCCGTTTGGCATTAGTAACGGCGAGCAGTCCCGAGCGTCAAGGTGCCGTGCAAGTTCAACTGGATCGCTTGTCGTTGGAACAAGCGCTGCTCGACGTTGAAGTGGCAAATGCACGGGTAATAGATCTCACGTCGCGTTTGGTTGAGGCAAATCAGCGGGCAGCTTCGCTACGTGAAGCGCTCGACACCGCTCGAGCGCACGTGGATGCCAGCGACGCACAAGTCGAAGCAAAACATGAACAAGTCGCTCAGGCCCTTGCTCACAAAGAGAACGCGTTAGCTGCGCAAGCCGCCTTGCTCGACGCGCAAAAGTCATCGACGGCTTACCGTTGGGCTGCGAAGGTGTGGAACCTTCGCAACGCCATCCGAAACTAGGTTCTTCAGTGGCCCGAGTGTTGGTTGCGGTCATTGTGTACAACGGCCGTTCGTTTGTTCCTCGTGCGTTGCGGTCGATCGCTCGGTTGGCGCACACTTCCGCTCACGATGTCGATGTGTTGA
>JANMEI010000404.1:0-1770 GCA_031376865.1 Acidimicrobiia bacterium
GGCACGAGCGTCCCACTCGGCAACCAGATTGGTGTGCTGGATGCCCGCATTTCGATACATGGTGGCGACGTCAACCGCCACGTCAAACGACCGTTCAGGGTCCATGTTCATAACTTGCTTGGTGAGCTTCACTTCGTCTTCGCCAAGCGGCTCGCCGTGGGCAGCGGAGGTGTCGGTCTTGTTAGGCGACGGGTATCCGATATGACTACGGAGGCGAATCAACGTGGGCTTATCAGTCACCGCTTGGGCACGGCGGATCGCAGCTTCGAGCACATCGAGATCGTTGGCGACCTCACCAATTTCATCGACATCCCAACCGTAGGAGCGGAAACGCATTGCAGCGTCGTCGGAGTAGGTCAACTCGGTTGGTCCATCGATCGTGATGTGATTGTCGTCGTAGATGACGACTAACCGGCCGAGTCCGAGGTGGCCAGCAAGCGATGCAACTTCGTGACTGACGCCTTCCATCAAGCAGCCGTCGCCAACAATGCAATAGGTGAAGTGGTTACACACCTCTTCACCGAACCGCGCTCGTAGGTTAGCTTCGGCCATCGCCATGCCAACTGCATTGCCCATACCCTGACCCAATGGCCCGGTGGTGACTTCGATTCCTGAGGTGTGCCCACGCTCGGGATGGCCGGGCGTGATCGATCCCCATTGGCGGAAACGGCGAAGGTCTTCCAACCCAACCCGGTAACCCGTGAGGTGCAGCAGGGAGTACTGGAGAATCGAGGCGTGGCCCGCCGACAAGACAAAACGATCGCGGTCAAACCAGTCAGGGTGATCAGCGGAGTACTTCATGATCCGGGTCCACAGCACGTGGGCCAACGGAGCAAGCGCCATGGCGGTTCCGGGATGCCCCGCTTTGGCGGCTTGAACAGCATCCATCGCCAGCCCGCGGATGGTGTTTACGCCGCGAAGCTCCAATTCTGGGGTCATGGTTTCTGGCACTGAGATACTCCTGATGACGGGCCGCTCAAGATCGAGCAGTAAGCACACGATAAGTGAAGTCACCATAGAGGTCATACGACCCCCGACGGGGTCGCTCTAGACTGAACACCAGACGAATTCTTGAACCGTGTTTGATTTTTCCGGTCAGTGGCGAAAGAGACCAACGGTCTCGCTGCTTTCCAGAAGTATCAGCCGCAATTTCACCAGCTGCAATTTCACCCAAGCGTTTGCCTCACTTCCTCCACGCTTCCCTCACCGACGGATATCGACACCATGCGTCCACATTTGAATCTCCGTACCCGCTCTTCTGCCGCACGTTGGCCCCTGAGCCGTCGTCTCACCGGTGCCACCATTGGGTGCGTGGTCCTCGGCACACTCTGGACGGCCCAGCCCGTCGGAACGGCGTTCGCTCAATCAGAAACCACGCCCAGTGTTTCCGCAACCACGGTTGACCCCAACCTCACCAGTTCCACCACCTCTACGGTACCGGCGAGCTCAACCGGCGTAACTACCAGCCCGGTCACCACCGCTCCCACGTCAACCGTGCCCGCTACAACGGTCCCGGCAACCAGCGTTCCGTCCACCACGGTGCCGGGGGGAACGACACCAAGCACCGTTCCGGGATCGGGATCTTCAACGACGGTTCCGAAGGGGAACACAACGACCACGACGACGACCCTCGTCCCGGGACAGATCGTCATCCCCGCTGGCAAGGTGCTCAAGGTCGGGTCGAAAGGCGCAGACGTTCTGGCTTTGGAAAAGCGCCTCGAACAGCTCATGATCGACACCGGCATCCTCACGGAAGATGATCGCGTGGAA
>JANMEI010000427.1:0-1191 GCA_031376865.1 Acidimicrobiia bacterium
GGTCGCTGCGGCCCTGTTCAAAGTCGGCAAAGAACCGGTCGCCAAACTCGCCGAGGGCGTGCGCTCGTGTTTCGATCGACGCAGATCCAAGGTCATCGACGATGTCATCGGCATACCGACACAATCCATAGAGCGCATGAACATGTGGACGTTTCACCGGTGGCAGCAGATGGGTTGACCAGTAATACGTGGTTCCCGACGCCTTGTTGAGCTGGCGGTTGACCTCGTAGGACTCATCCAACGTGACCGGACCGGTGGGGATCTTCACGCCGGCAGCGGAGCCGTGGGATGAGCGTCTGGGGATCATGGGTACAGGTTAAACAGCTGCAAATTCAGCAACGCGCTGAGCGGCCAGCTTTCCAGACAGAATAACCATGGGAACGCCGACCCCGGGGACCGTTGACGATCCGGTAAACACCACGCCCGGAATCCGCTTGTCGATATTCGACGGCCGGAACGGACCGGTCTGCAGGAAGCGATGCGACAACGCAAACGGTGTTCCTTGCGCCATGCCCATGGCTTTCCAGTCGTTTGGATCGATAAACCGTTCAACTTCGATAGTGCCGGTAAACCCGAGATCTCGAGCCTGCTGAACCAACGACGCTTGTACCCGATCGCGTTCGGTTGACCAATTGATACGTCCACTGAGATTTGGGATCGGCTCAAGGATGTACACAATCTCACCGCCTTCCGGCGCCAGCGTAGGATCTGTCACCGTGGGGATGGTGACCAGCCTCGACGGATCGCTCATGCGGTCGCCGTTGTCTAAGAGCTCGACGAAGCTTTCGTGCCAGGTGGACCCAAACAAGATGTTGTGATGCGCCACCTTGGCTGGGCGTTCGCCTTTGATGCCGGCCATCCACAAGGCGCATGACGGCGAGAAGTGACCTTTGCGGGCCAAACGTGGGGCTTTGACATCGGGCAGCAGTTCGCTGTAGGCGACGGGCAGATCTGCATTGAGCACGGCGATATCGGCGGGTATCACTTCGCCACCAGCTAAACGCACGCCGGTCACGGCACCGTTGGCACCGGGGGCACGCAGCACCTGTTCAACGTCGGTGTTGTAGCGAAAGTTGACCCCAGCGTTGGTGGCGGCAGCGGCGAGGCCTCGAGCGACGGCGTGTATCCAAGCGGAGTGTGGACGGCCGCGACACCACGCCGCTGGAACTCGGCGACGCCCGCCGGGCTGAT
>JANMEI010000428.1:0-2849 GCA_031376865.1 Acidimicrobiia bacterium
CTCATCGACGAAGTCGACCGTGTCGAAGTGGAAACCGAAGCGCTCCTGCTCGAAATCTTGAGCGAATATCAGGTATCAATCCCGGAGCTTGGCACCGTCAAGGCCACCCAGGTTCCCTTGGTCTTTCTGACATCCAACAACACCCGTGAGCTTTCCGAGGCACTCAAGCGGCGCTGTCTGTTCCTTCACATCGACTATCCACAAATGGATCGTGAGAAGGAAATCGTCCTCACCAGGGTTCCCGACATCACCGATCACCTCGCCGACCAAGTAGTGCGGATCGTTCGGTCAATTCGTCAAATTGAGTTGAAGAAGAGCCCCAGTGTCTCTGAGACGCTCGACTGGGCGCGTACGTTGGTGCTGCTCGGTGTGAAAGATATCGATGCGCAAACAGCCAAAGAAACCCTCCACATTTTGTTGAAGTACCAAACCGACATCACCAAGGCAGCCAAAGAGCTGTCGTCCATCAAGTAACTGTTTCACCACTACGTGTACTTAGGAATGCTGGCCCTCTATGCTTGATGTCCTCAACGGATTTGTGAACGAGCTGAGGGCTGCCGGTATCCCCGTCAGCTTGACGGAGACCATCGATGCGATGACCGCCGTGAAAGCGATCCCACTCGAAGACCGGAGCGCGTTTAAAGCCGCACTCGGGTGCACCATGGTCAAAAACCAAGCTCACTATCGGGCGTTTGAAACGGTGTTCGAGGTCTACTTCAGCATGCGCGGCATGTCGCAGCGTGAGATGGAGCTGCTCAACGATATGGACCCCGAGGCACAGGCGGGTGAAGAACTCCGGCAAATGATGCAGGCCGACGCGCAAGGCGGCATGGAAGGCCTCAGCCCTGAAGAACTGGCGCAAATGCTCTATCAGGCGCTGCTCAATGCAGATCAACAAATGATGCGAGCCCTGGCAAAGGCATCCGTGACTCGTTTCAGCGGAATGGAACCGGGGCGTCCAGTTGGAGGCACATACTACCTGTACCGAACGTTGCGCCAACTTGACCTAGACGGGATGCTGGAGCAGCTGATGGAAGCGTCTCGCGAGCAGGCGGGCGGCGAGCTGACCGAGCTTGAAGAACGGCTTGAAAAAGACGAGTTCGAGAACCGAATCACGCAGATGCGTCAAGAGATCGAGGCAGAAATTCGCCGCCGGTTGGTGGCCGACCGCGGTGCCGAAGCCATGGCCAAGACCCTTCGCAAACCGCTTCCCGAAGATGTCGACTTCATGCATGCAACGCGCGAAGAAATGGTGTCGCTCCGTAAAGCCATCTTTCCGCTGACCCGCAAACTTGCCGTTCGTCTTGCCCGCAAGCGCCGCCATGGTCGTAAGGGCCCATTGGACTTTCGGCGGACTGTTCGCACGTCGCTCAGTTACGGCGGTGTTCCAGCGGATCCGAAGTTCAAGTATCCAAAGCCGCATAAGCCCGAGATCGTCGTGATTGCCGATATTTCTGGGTCAGTCGCCGCCTTTGCTCGCTTTACGCTGCAGTTGGTCTACGCCATCCAAAACCAGTTCTCCAAAGTTCGAAGCTTCGTCTTCATCGACGGCATCGACGAGGTCACACGTTTCTTTGACAAGTGTGAAGACATCGGCGAGGCAATTCACCGGGTCAACACCGAGGCCGATGTCATATGGGTCGACGGTCATTCTGACTACGGTCATGCCTTCGAGGTGTACTGGGAAAAGTGGGGCAAAGAGATCACCCCGAAGACCACCGTCCTGCTACTTGGCGATGCTCGCAACAATTACCACGCCTCGCAAGCATGGGTAGTGAAGGAAATCGCGAAAAAGGCCCGCCACGTGTATTGGTTGAATCCTGAGCCTCGTAGCTACTGGGATACCGGCGATTCGATTCATTCTGAGTACGCCGCCCATACAGACGGCGCCTTCGAGTGTCGCAATCTTCGTCAGTTAGAGAAGTTTGTCGAGAACCTGGCCTAACGTTCGGTCATGTCCAACTATGTCAATCGTGCTGATGCCATCGTCGCCCTGAAGTCATTTGGTCGTCGGTACAGCGATCTCATCAGTGGCCCGGCAGGAGATGACGCGTGGGAGCGGTTGGTACGCAGCCCGGGTACGAGCGGCAAGTCTGCTGTTGACTACGTCGCCCTTGCAATCGACGAGCTCGCTTTGTTCAGCGTGACAGCTCCACAGGCAGCGCGGCTCGACGCGACTAAGTCGGCTCTGCCTGAGCAACGTGTCGCCGAAGTGGTCACTTCCCAGTCGATTTCGGAGCTCCAAGCGATGGTGAAAAGTGTTTCGGCGGCTGCTGCACTTGCGCTCGAAGCGCGACGCGATGAGGACTACGAGAACACCATGGTCGTGGGACGAGTCGAGACCTCGTTGGACCAACTCGCCAGCGAGTTGGTCACCACGCTTGGCGCAAACCTTCGACATGGCGAAGCTGCAATCGATGAGGCTCGCTGACGCGGTAGGGACTACGAGATCGGTTGCGACCAACCACTAGATCGGCTGGGGGAGTGACCGTCGATCCCAGTCGAGCAGCGCCACCGCCTGGCCAAATGCATACCGGTCGGTCATTCCGCCCACATAGGTCACCGCTGCCCGCACAGCTTCGGGCGTCCCAGCCGCAGCACCACCTGCACGTTGAACGTCCGGAATAAGGTTGGGCCGGTCGATGAAGTGGTCAGTGAGGCCTCGCAGAACGGCGACCACCTGTTGGGCCTGGGCGACTGACGCCGGTCGAAGGTAGATGCGTTCGTAATTGCACCTACGAAATGATGCCAACGCTTCGGCCATGTCTTCGTCCATACCGATCCGACCAGTATTGGATGCACAGCCGACCACGGCTCGAATGAATGCATTGAGTTGGTCGGACCGGGTG
>JANMEI010000707.1:0-4484 GCA_031376865.1 Acidimicrobiia bacterium
AGGATGCCTGCTTCGTCGATCTTTCGCGCCGCGGCGAGCAATACATCGACTCCAGCGCCGTCACCGACAGCAATGGTGACGCGGTTCGTTCGCTGGTCGATTTGCGGCTTGTCTGCGCCAATCCCATCGAGTAGATCGGCCGTTCGGGCCGCGTCGGCCAGATGCCGAACTTTGACGTCCAAGACATCGCCTCCCATTCGTTGTTTGAGCTGATCAGAGGTTCCATCGGCAATGACTTTGCCTTTGTCGATCACAACGATGCGGTCGGCAAGTTCGTCAGCTTCTTCAAGGTATTGAGTGGTGAGGAGCAGCGTCGTGCCGCTTCGAACCAGATCTCGGATGAAGTCCCACAGTTCAATTCGAGTGCGGGGATCGAGGCCCGTGGTTGGTTCGTCAAGAATTAGCAGGCGAGGGCGGCCAAGGAGCGAGGCTCCCAAGTCAAGGCGTCGACGCATGCCACCGGAATAGGTCTTCACTTGCCGATTGCCTGCATCGGTCAGCGACAGCCGTTCGAGTGCGTCGCGGGCTCCTTGTTTGGCTTCTGTTTTTGACAACCCGTAGAGGCGGCCGACCATTTCGAGGTTTTCTCGTCCGGTGAGCGTTTCGTCGACGGCAGCGAACTGACCGGCTAAACCAATACGTGCGCGTACGGCTTGCGGATTTGTCGCAACATTGATGCCATCAACGGTTGCGGTTCCCGAGTCTGCCCGCAGCAGGGTGGCCAGGACCCGCACCAGGGTGGTTTTGCCTGCCCCGTTGGGCCCGAGGAGGCCGAGAACGGTGCCGGTTGGCACGGTGAGGTCGACTCCGGCCAGCGCGTGGGTCGTCCCAAACGACTTGGTAATCCCGGAAACGATCACCATGTCGGTGGTCATGGGCACAACACTTTCGTCAGCATCACTGTTGAAGGCTATTGCACCGAGCTGAACCGGGCTTCGGGAATCCCCAGAACGTGACCATTGACCGGATCCAGTAAACGTTCCGGCCCCGGTGAATCGGTACGCGAGACTGTGTAGATGTCTTCCGGAACGTCCTCAACCCGACCGGACCGCGCTCGCGGTCTTCGCACCGACTATTGCGGTGAGTTGGGTTTGAACGATGTCAATCGCGAGGTCAGCCTGTGCGGGTGGGTGGCGCGGCGGCGCGAACACGGCGAACACCTTGCTTTCATCGATCTCCGCGACCGTTCAGGAATCATCCAGTGCGTGGTCGACGGGGCCGCTGATTTGCGTAACGAGTTTGTGGTTCGCATCACCGGTACCGTCACTGCACGGTCCGATGACACCATCAATTCCGACCTTCCTACCGGCTACATCGAGTTGAAATCGTGCACCGTTGAGTTGCTCAACACCGCCGAGCCCCCCATGTTTCCCATCAGCGACCGCGAGGGTGGGCCAACGGTTGACGAAAGTCTGCGCCTCAAGCACCGTTACCTCGACCTTCGCCGTGATCGTATGCAGCGCAACCTTCGTATCCGGTCGCGCATCAACTCGGCCATTCGCAACACCATGGACCTGCAGGGATTCACCGAGATTGAAACCCCCATGCTCATGCCGTCCACCCCTGAGGGTGCACGAGAGTTTGTGGTGCCGTCACGCCTCACGCCTGGCGCGTTTTACGCCTTGCCGCAAAGCCCGCAACTGTTTAAGCAGTTGCTGATGGTGGCTGGCGCGGATCGTTACTACCAAATCGCCCGTTGTATGCGCGATGAAGATCTGCGCGCAGATCGTCAGTTCGAGTTTGTGCAGCTCGATGCCGAGATGAGCTTCGTCACCCAAGACGACGTGTTGGAGTGCATCTCTGAAGCGGTACTGGCGGCGGCCGAAGCCATTACCGGTTCACGTCCGTGCGAAGTCATTCCTCGTATGACGTGGACCGAAGCAATGGAACGCTTCGGCTCGGACAAGCCCGACATCCGTTTCGGTTTGGAGCTCTGCGAGCTGACCGACATCTTCGCCAAGACCGAAGCGAAGGTGTTCCAGACGCAATCCGTAAAGGGCATTCGTGTTCCTGGTGGTGCCGACATGACCCGCAACCGCATCGACGGTCTGACGGACTTTGTGAAGCGTCTTGGGGCCAAGGGTCTGGCTTGGTTCAAGGTCAAAGAAGGTGGCGAGGTCGATGGACCGGTAGCCAAGTTCATGTCACCCGACGAACTCAGCGCCGTGCTGGTCAAGATGGAAGCCGTTGCTGGAGACCTGTTGTTCTTCCAAGCCGGCGACCTTGACCCGGTGCGCACCGTTCTGGGTCATTTGCGAAACGAACTTGGTCGCCCGCCGATCAACGAAGGTGGATTGCATTTCCTGTGGGTCGTCGAGTTCCCCATGTTCCGTGGCACCAAAGACGACGGAACCCCGGCACCTGCGCATCATGCATTCACCCATCCACACGTCGACGACATGGACTTGTTGGAATCCGATCCGTTCAAGGTTCGCGCGCAGGCATACGATCTGACGCTTAACGGTTGGGAACTGGGTTCGGGATCCATCCGAATTCATAAGCCTGACTTACAGCAACGCATCTTCAACCTGTTGGGCATCACACCCGAAGATGCGCAAAAGCGATTCGGATTCTTTCTCAACCCATTCAAGTACGGTGCGCCGCCTCACGGTGGGTTTGCCTTTGGTATCGACCGCCTGGCCGCCATCTTGGCTGGCGAAGAGAACATTCGCGAGATCATCGCGTTCCCCAAGACCCAAAGCGGCCTTGACCCGATGACCAACGCGCCTACCCAAATCACGGACAAGCAATTGGCCGAGTTGGGCCTGCGCGTTCTGCCACCCAAGGCATAGCCACACCGGCTAGCTTGCGACTGTCGAGAGGAGGCTGACATGAAGATCCGCAGAATCTGGCTGAAAAATGTTGGCCATTTCGGCGAACTGGATATCGAGATCCCTGCCGGAACAGATCCGGACCGCGCTGACGTCGTGTTGATCACTGGACCAAACGGCAGCGGCAAAACCACGTTGCTCGAGTTGATTGCGACCGTGCTGGTTGGTGGCGATCAAGTCACTCGTCGCTGGAACCAAACGAGTTGTGTTGCAGCGGAGGTGAGCATCCTTGATGCGTCGTCGTTTGTTGTGCTTTCCGACAGGCTCGTGCAGGGCCCGCCAGGAATGAGTGTCGACCTTTCTCGAAAAGATTGGCCCGATTGGGTGAAGAATAGATCGTTTCATTCTGGTGTACTTGGTGCGCCCGGGCCACAACGGGTGCTCACTCCCGACGGGTACGGCGCCCTAAATGGCTTCGGATCGTTCTTCGCTGGGGTAGCGGGACCAGTTTTTGCGTACAGTGCGCGCCGGAGGCTCGAAAGTGGCGCAGTGTCTGCTTTCACCGACGATCCCATTAATGGGACCACCTCGTGGGCAGATTCCGAGCGATCAATCGAACCCGGGGCTTTTGAGCAATGGGTCGGAAACACAAAGGTAAAGACTGGCCTCGCTCGTGAAGACGGCGATTTACAGGGTGTTGCACGCTACGAGCGTGCAATCGATTCGGTGCAGGCTTGTATTTCAGAATTGATTGACGAACCGTTTTCGTTAAAGGTGCAGCGCGAGCCCCTTCAAGTTTTAGGGGTCATCAACGGTTTCACTGTTCCGCTCTCTTCGTTACCCGACGGGTTGCGCTCGGCGTTGGCTTGGCTCGGTGACGTGTTGTCCAAGCTGGATCGACTTCCGCGAGACGAAGGCGTCGATCCGTTGAATTGGCCGTTGACGATTCTGATCGATGAGATTGACTTGCATCTTCATCCTGAGTGGCAGCGCAAGATTTTGCACGTGGCTGAACGTCTCCTGCCGAATGCGCAGATCTTTGCTACTACGCATTCGCCGTTTGTTGTTCAATCTGCCACCGACGCATGCATTATTAAGTTGGGACCCCACGGGAAAACCGCTGAGGTGTTTGGCCCGCAACACAATCGACCGGCGGACCTTGTTCTGGAGGACGTTCTTGGTGTTCGTGGCGACTCGTACTCCGTAGAGATCGAAGCTCGACTCACAGTGTTCAAGGAGCAGCGTAACCGTGTGCTTCGAGGTGAGGAAGAACTCAGCAACCTTGAGGCAACAGCTCGTGATTTGGCGTCACTCGATGAAAGTCTCGAGATTGATCTGGGGCGTCAATTGGTCCAGGTGAAGGAGAGACTGAGGGTCTCCTGATGTTTCGAATGAATCGGCGAGCGGAGCCGGCTTGCCTGTCAATAAACAAAGACGCGTGGACTGGTGATTGGGTGAGCGAGTTGAAAAAAAGCGCTCCGAAGTTTTCGTGGCGAAGTCAAACGTGCAAAGCCTCGATAGTCGCCCAACTGATGGCCTGCACGAATCAACATTGCAGTTACTGCGACGTCGACCCTTTACTTGGACCGCAAATCGACCACTTCTTTCCGAAGGTTGAGTTCCCCGGGCTTGCGTACGATTGGGCGAACCTTTACGCCGCCTGTTCGAACTGCAATCAAAAAAAAGGTTCAAAAGTCCCCACTTGTGATGTGC